>CAZXLU010000078.1:0-6468 GCA_964641875.1 Candidatus Woesearchaeota archaeon
TCATTTGAATTTGAATACTTCTTCTCAATCAAGCTGGATGAAAGCGCATCAAATTACCATGGAAGTGGAAATATTCATACTGATGCAGGGGAGAAGAATAATACTAAAAAACAGGGAAATCCCACAAATATTTATATTGTATATGCCGGTGGTGACGATGTTTCGGCAATCGGTGAAATCACAGATATAACAGAGTTCATAAAAGATTTCCATCAAGATTTCGAGAAATATTTCAGCAATAAAAATATAACCATATCAGGTGGATTAAGCATATCGCAGCCAAAGTTCCCAATACGTCGTGGCATAATCAATGCAGAAAAAAACCTTGAGCTGGCTAAGCAACAAAGAAACAAGAACAGCATACATTACATTGATACAATGCAGTGGGGAACCTTCAGTGAGCTCACCGAATTTGCGGATAAGCTAACCAAAAAAATAAGTGATAAGAAATTGTCAAAGGGTTTTCCATATTTTCTTAACAATCTCGGCCAGCACTATAATAGAAAAATTGCTGCGGGTACTGTAATATCTACAAATATCAACACCACAAATTGTGTGCTTATTCCCGACCCACTGGTTAGCTATTACATCAAGCGGAATTACCAAGTCAGAAAGAACAATCCAGAGGATATAAGTGAAAGAAATACTCTGATCACCGATCTCCTGGCTGATGGCGATAAAAAGTGGACGTATATGAATTTTCTCAGTTCATATGTAGTAATAAAGTTGAGAAATAGTTAAAAATGAAAATGGTGAAATAAATGGCTCTGTATAAAAAGAACAATTATGGTGGGCACAATAATTATGGGAACACTGGAAATTATACGAATAGCAATAGGAATAACAGATCTGACAGGTCTGCCGATTCAAGGTCATATGATAATGTTGGATCAAAAAACGATTATTCAGAAATCCTTGATTATTTAAAAAAACCAGAAGATAGCAAGAAATACAAGTTATTCAACATAGAGGGCACAATAAACGAGGCTTTTGCAGAAGTTCCTGGGGGGTCTCAAATGAGGAAATTCTACGATAGCGTGGTTGATATATATGACAGTGACTCTGATATGGAAGCTTCAAAGGGCAGGCTTGCCATGATTCTCCCAATAGCATATTATGCAAATCAAAGGCGTTTTTTGAATAAGAACCTGTTTGATTTTATCAAACAATCTATAAAGGAATTAAATAACATAGAAGACGCGGGTGAATTCAAGAAATCGCTGGAGGCCTTCAAAGATGTATTTCAGGCCGTTGTTGCTTATACGAAGGGATAAAAATGGTGATGTCAATGAACAAATGGGAATATAATATGATATTTAAACTGGATATAGAAACAAAGACAGGTCTGCATATTGGCGGGTCAAATGAGGAATTGAAAATAGGGGGTACAGATAATCCTGTAATAACTACAAAATATAATTATAAAGACGAATTTTTAGATCTGCCTTATTTGCCTGGAAGCAGCATAAAAGGGAAAATGAGGGCTCTTCTCGAAGCAGTTTCTCCTCCAAGCGACAAGGATGTTATAAACAAAATGTTCGGATATAAAACAGAAAATAAGGAGGAAGAAGATAGAAGGACAAGGCTAATAATAAGAGATGCCTTCCTCAGTGAGGATAACATTGAAAAATATAAAAATAATAAATTGAACTTAACTGAAATAAAGGGTGAAAATACAATAGATCCAGTCACATCAAGGGCTAACCCAAGATTTATAGAAAGAATACTCCCCGGAATTCATTTTATAACAAATATAATCTTAATGAAATATGAGAATGATAATGAAGCTGATATGAGGAGAATATTGAACGAGGGAATAAATCTGCTTCAGGATTCATACCTGGGTGGCAACGGAACTAGGGGATATGGGGTAATCTCAATAAAAATGGAAGAGGGTCCCAAGAAAGACCGGGCCTATTACGAAGGAAATGGAAATGGCAGTGTACAAAATTAATTTTACTTCCTCATCTACTATTGTTGATTCTATAAAGATATCACGAGCAGTTACCTTTGCATATAGCATGCTTTACCCTGATAAAATCGATGATTTTGTGTCAAAGATCAAAAATGGAGAAATAGCATTCTCAGATATATTCCCTATAAAGGACAATACTCCTTTCTATCCTGCACCCTCCATAAATAACCATGTTGCAAATGTTAACAGGAAAGAACGCCTTAATTTAATCAAGAATAGAAAAAATGTACAGGAATTCGTCGATACTAAAGTACTAAATCAGATAATAAAAAATTTTATTGAGAATGATTTTCGCGGGGTAGAGTATTATAAGATATTTGGGGGTGTTGAATGGGGAAAAATAGACTTTGTAAGGCCGGTGGCAGAACCCGGGATTATGTTTCTTGAAGAACCGGTATTACAGAATGAAAGATGGAAATACAACGATGTTTTCACGAAAGAGCTTTACTTTTATGGAAATGGCTATTTTATTGTTGAAAATGCAGATAAATTTCTAACCGCTGCTATAATGCTATTAAATGACCTAGGTGTATCTGGGAGACGTAATTCTGGCAAGGGAATGGTATCTATAAGGCAATTAAAGGATAATATACCTATAGGGTTTAAAAATCCAGGTTTTTATATTTTGTTATCATCCTATATTCCTGATGAAGGTTCGCTGGAAAACATAGATTTCTCAAAATCCAGGTATAACATAGAAACTTTCCAGGGCAAGAATATAAATGGAACACCAATAGGTCCATTTAGATACTTTAAACCCGGGTCTATTCTCTATATAAAGGATAAGATTAAGGGTAATACATATTCAGAGGAAAATGGGATAATGGTATTCAATCCGGTTATAAAGGAGGTGCAGGATGAAAGTCACAATTAAGATAATTTCTCCATTAATCATAAATTCAACAGATTACATCAACATTCCCACAATTATCAACAATCATGAGCAGCATAGCGTAAATATGCTGGATATGGAAAGTATATTAATGAATGCCAGTAACCGCAAGGAACTAACCAATTTATTTATGGAATACTTTAATTCAGGGAATGTTAGGCAAATTTTTGACAGTCTTCAGAGATATTATTCCGGAATACCGGTTATAGATAATTATAAAATATACCCAGAAATCGAATATGATGAGCTTGATATAAAAACATCTAATATTTCATTGCCAATCGGTAATTATAATGGCAATAAATTTGTACCATATATCCCCGGTTCATCCATTAAAGGTGCCATTAGGAACGCATTAAGAAATAACTATATAAAAGAGGGTGGCCATGTAAAT
Organism: Candidatus Woesearchaeota archaeon; assembly: GCA_964641875.1. Lineage (GTDB taxonomy): Archaea > Nanobdellota > Nanobdellia > Parvarchaeales > Parvarchaeaceae > Parvarchaeum. Next base: position 3,262 of record CAZXLU010000078.1, read on the forward strand.
GGACTTGAAGGATACAGAGGGGATAAAATAGATTACTCAATTTTCTATGTACCTCCTATGAACGGTAAAAGACAGATGACAGATGATGTTATGAGGTTTATTGAAGTAAGTGATTTTTATCCTGTAAATGATTATCAATTAAAAATACATAAGATTGTAAGGACAAAATCCACATTGGCATCCCAGAAAATTCCAGCATATGCCGTGGCGCTCCAATCAGGGGAATTCAAAGGTAATATAACAATCAATAGATCTTTAGGGTTTGTTAAGGCTGATAAATTAAATGAGGTTTCGAAAGTATTTAAAAACCTAGGGGTAACTCTTAATGGAACAGACTATGATAACAGTATAAAGGATATCCTAAAAATTACTTCAGATCATTACCGTTCTATTCTCAATTCAGAAAAGAATTACTACACAGATATTCCAGAAAACCCACTGGCTCTGGGATTTGGTGGTGGTATAGAACAGAAAACCATTATAACATCTTTAAACGAATATGATTTCAGTAAAGCCGAACATTCAATAAATTCTAATAATAAAAAAATTAAATTAAATAACAGGATTCCTTCTACACATTGGGAAATAGATGGCCATAAATTCGGGGTTGTGGATTTGATTTATTGATTAAAGTTCGATAAATTTATTAATTTTAAACAGTTTAATTTCTATGTACACTTTCTATATTACTCAGGATGGATCTATTACCAGAGATGGAAATACACTATATTTTATCGGCACCGATTTCAAAAAGCATATGCCTGTATTTAATATAAGGGATATCATAATATCTGCTAAGGTATCACTTAGCTCTTGGGCACTTGACTACCTTTCAAAGCTAGGCATAGTTGTGCATATTCTCACTCAATCTGGAAAATATATGTCCTCTTTAATTCCAGGAAATAGGAATGAGAAGGGAACCAATACTGTATTGCAGGTCAAGGCCTATCTTAGCAGCAAGAGAATGGAAATTGCAAGTGAAATGGTTATGGGCATCAAACACAATATTCTAAATAATTTGAAGTATTATAATAAAGAAAACAGTTTATCCAGCTTTATAGATCAGATAGAATCCTATTTTCCGGATAGAAGCAACATAAATAAAATACTTGGGACGGAAGGAAATATATGGTCTGTGTATTATTCCACCTTTCCGTTAACATATAAAAATTACCCGGAATTTAAGAGGGAGTTCCATCCACCCAAAGACAAATTAAATGCTATGATATCTTACGGCAACTCCTTATTATATACTAATGTGCTGTCCAGCATAATTATTTCCGGTCTTAATCCATCTATAAGCTTTCTTCATGAGCCATCTGAACGGTCTTTTTCCCTTGCCCTTGATTTAGCAGACATTTTTAAACCCCTTATTGTTGAAAGAATAATTGGAACACTTGTGAATAAGAACATTCTAACAGATCATGATTTTAATAAAGAAAGTTCTTCCTGCTATCTTTCCACTTCAGGGAGGAGGAAATTTATTGAAAATTATGATAATAAATTAAAGAGTGTTATTAAGGTTAATACAAATTACCTTTCTTATAGTAGTTTGCTGGACCGCGAAGCTTACAATCTTTTAAGGAGTTTAAAGAATAATGAAAAATATATATCTTATAAGGGGAGGGATTAATGTATATAATTCTGGTTTATGATGTATATGAAGCCAGAGTAGGCAAGGTAAACAAATATTTAAAAAGATATTTGTTATGGCGCCAAAATTCAGTCTTTGAGGGGGAATTATCCGATGTTTTAATAGAGCAGATGATTAAAGGATTGAAAAAGATAATACTAGATTCCGATTCTGTTGTAATTTATAAATTTAAAGTTAAAAGCTATATAGAGGACATAATAATCGGTAGTGAAAAGGGTGACAATACAAATATAATTTAACTGATTGTAATTAGTTATCATTTTAACAATAAATCTAAATATCAGGAGACCTTTAAATACTACATGGAGAAAATCGATCTCCCACATATTGAGTCACAATCCATTAAATTGTTGGTTTCATGTTAGATTTTTCAGAATAATGGCTTGTGCTAGGAATCTTATGCTAAACCTTTAAATAACTGTGTTTGATATTTATTTGACAACGGGTTTAAGAAGTACTAGTTAGTATGGAAGTAATAAATTAAAAATTATAAAAATTTATTCTAATTCTTTCCAGTTTAAGAAGTACTAGTTAGTATGGAAGTTGTCTTCCGTTCCATTATCCATAGCCGATATGTAATCTGATATTGTTGTTTAAGAAGTACTAGTTAGTATGGAAGTAAAGTTGGATTCCACCTAAACTTACATTCCTTTATTGTAGTTTAAGAAGTACTAGTTAGTATGGAAGCCTGATTTCCGTGCCGTCTTTCAATTTTATTATTGTGTTTAAGAAGTACTAGTTAGTATGGAAGCATTTGAGAGCGCATTTTTCACTCAGTTCTATCATGTTTAAGAAGTACTAGTTAGTATGGAAGCTCAGTTTTAAAAAATCAACTTTTTCATTTTCCATTTATTTCAGTTTAAGAAGTACTAGTTAGTATGGAAGTAAACCTTAAACTATCCTTATGGTGCGTTCTTTTTGCAAGTTTAAGAAGTACTAGTTAGTATGGAAGTGCTGTGAGTTTCTCTCCATAGGGTTGCCATCCACTTCTGGTTTAAGAAGTACTAGTTAGTATGGAAGCTCATCTAATTCAAGATGCATTAAGGAGGCTCTTTCCTCAACGTTTAAGAAGTACTAGTTAGTATGGAAGAAATACGTTCCAATAATTAGTAGAGCATACCGTTATCACTTGTTGTTTAAGAAGTACTAGTTAGTATGGAAGAAGATAGTCAAGTATCTTTTCTATCAAAATTAATTTATCTTGTTTAAGAAGTACTAGTATAATGTTTTCTAATTTCTGTTACTATATTGTGGATTTATACCTCCTGGCATTTCATCCATTTTATATTTCCAGATAAACTCAACCGGTTCTTTATTGACTTCATCAAAGTACATGTCTATGCGGTTCTTCATCTCATCCTTTGTTTCAACCCTTATGCCTCTCAGGAATGACCTTGCCATCCTGCTGAACATTGTTTCAACTATGTTCAGCCATGATGCATGCACAGGCGTGAATACAAACCTGAACCTGCCCTTTCTCCCATTGAGGTATCTCTGTGTCTCAGCTGATTTGTGTATAGAATGGTTATCCAGTATAATGACAATAACATATC
>CAZXLU010000079.1:0-1302 GCA_964641875.1 Candidatus Woesearchaeota archaeon
CTGAAGCCGAAAAGCGCCAGCCCCAGCATAAAGACAGGCCTGGGCTCACCCAGCGGCTTCAAGGGACCACTCCCGCAAGCACCAGCGCAAGGACTGCCGCAGCGCCCATTATGCCGTATCTTGCTGCAGGGGTATCAGGGTCAAAATATGCGGCTGCTCCCCCTGCCCCAAGCACAAGTGCAGCTTCTATATAGCCAAGATAATTTGCCCCGGGAGGCGCAGGCTGGTGATGGGGGACAACCTGGATTGTTACTGTCCCGGGATTCACGCTCCTGAGATACTGCCCGGTGGCAGCGTTGAAATAATACCCGGATACGCTCACCGTGATGTATCCGGCGGACACGCCTTCGGAATTGACAATAAAGGATCCATTGTACGAGAAGATCCCGGAGGCAGCATTGTATGCCGGATGGACCTGCTGGTTGACCTCTATCTGATAGGCGGAATTGACAGAATGCTGGTTGCTCTGGCCATCCCAGATGTTAATGATAAAGCTTACCGGGAGGGTTGTGTTGAACTGCATGGTCGCAGTATAGTTGACCTGCATCCCCTGCGTAATATATCCCGACGAAGTCGAGGAATCAATGACCACGGTGGGCTGCGGCATGGTCGCCGTGACCCCGAACACATGATGGTAGTTCAGCTGCACCACTGAGTTTGTCAGCGTAACTGTATAGTTTCCGACCTGGGTTGGAGTGAACTTGTATGACCAGGACTGGCCAAGCTTGGTTGAATTGCCCAGACTGACTGTCTTTGAGAAGTCATTGGGCCCCTGGATGATGAGCGAATATGAGCCATAGTTGATGATTCCTGACAGGGTCGTGTAGTTGCCGTTGCCGATGACAACGGCCTGGGGATTGGGGACATTGAGGGTCCCTGTCCCCGGGAAGACGTACAGTTCTCCGGAGACGGCATTGCTGAACGTGTGGTCGTACGACAGGGAGAAATCCCCGGTTGTGGCCTGGAAAGTGGAAACGGTGATCGAAAATGTTACGGACACAGTTCCGAACATTGCTCCGTACGAATTGGACTGGTTGGTTTCCATGTTGGCCGCCCCGAACGTCACGGGATCCTGGAGACCATATCCTGAACCTGAGGTCACAAGGATAACGGCCCGTGTTTCATGGGCAAGGTAGACGGGAGGCGAGGCCACGCCGTACTGTGAATAAGGGGTGAATATGATGCTCTCGGTGACATTGAGGGAAAGGTCCCCTGCGTCATATGCCTCAGTGCCGAAGGGAGGAGCGTTGGAATCAGCCTCAGCCTGCAGCGTCAAGGTTGGCTGGATGTACTGCGAGAATA
>CAZXLU010000079.1:1402-6461 GCA_964641875.1 Candidatus Woesearchaeota archaeon
CTGGCATGGTTCAAAGCCCGAACCTCCTGATCCAGTATGCGCCTGCCAGCATCATGGCTATGCCGATACCCAGCACAGGGTAATTGACCTGCGGACCGGATATTCCGGTCCCGCCGCCTCCTCCACCGGTCCCGCTTCCGCTGGAAGTGTTCCAGGTCAGCGACATGAGCTGGAGGGATCCTCCTCCGGAGGTGGATGACTCAAGATACCCGTTGATGGTATAATTGCCCGCAGACGGGAAGGATATGTGTGTGGTATATGCAGTATATCCCGATATGGTGGTTGAATTTGAGAATGGGATGTTGTATGTCAGGCCCTCTGAAATGATATATGCATAAGAGGCGCCGGACGTAGATCCATTATCCTCCACATATGCGAAGCTGATGTTGGTCGGAAATGAGGAAACGGAGATCTTAATCACCGCAGTCGGGGTAACCTTGACCCACTGGCTTCCTGTATTGATGTAGAAATGCCCTGCATTGGTTATCCCGGATGAAGTGTTCTGATACACAATCGAGGAAAGCGAAAGGGTAACCGTATAGGAAGATCCGTCCGGATTCTGGATGTTTGTTACCACAGATGAGGCACTCGGAGGGCTGTTGGCAAATGCCCCGGATGTGCCTGACTGCGTTCCCACATTGTAGTTTATGGAAATGCCCTGGGTCGATTTCCAGTTCAGGGTGAAAGAAATCATGTTTGAGCTCAGGAGCTGCGAGAAGGATATAGATGCAGGAGCATACTGGAAACCGAAGATTCCGAAACTCTGCTGTGAAGGCGGACTCGAAAGGCCGCTCTGGATCCCATTTGAAGGGCTGATGGATATGACTGTTCCAGAGGGCAACGTCTGGTCCCATGAATAAGATCCATCACATGTAACTGTAAGTTTGAGGGAAACCGTTCCGAGCATATTTGGCTGGTTGATAGAAAAAGATGGATTGATCGTAGCCCACGCTCCACTTCCTGTTTCCGTGTTGAAAGCCTGGCTCCAGCTGTACGTGTTTGAACCGACGGTAAGGACCGCCGTCGCAGTACCGATGCTGAACAGGTTTACAATTGCGGAGCTATAGTCGCCTACAGGAAACGCCATTCCCAGGCTTATGGTCTGGCCGTCCCATACCTGGATATTGCTCCAGCTCTGTGATACAGTGTAAGAAATCTGCGAGGGTCCCGACACGCCCTGGCTGAATGTCAGGGACTGCGGGCTCGAGGCTTCATTCGGGCTGACTGAGAATGTAACAGGCCCTCCGGATGTGCTGCTCAGGTTAAGGATTGCAAATGAGGGAGCTGCGAAAGCTGCACCTACAAGTATCAGGCCTATGGCAAGAACCGCAACGGGAAAAAGCTTTACGGCGCCCATGGCAGCACCCCCGGAAGCGGCATTATGAACAGGGCCTGCGAAAACACCGCAATGAGGGCAATCACAATAACCAGGGCAAGGAATGCTGCAATGAGCGCAATGCCAAGCCCTATGACATAAATGGCCTTGCCTGGAATCCCGGGAACAAACCTCGGCCCTCCGAACATCATTCCAATTCCGATTAGGATAAAGACGGAAAGCGGCTCGTCAAATGATAATACGGAAACGACAAGCATGGCTGAGCTGAATACATATACCAGAGACTGTAGTTCATGTGATATTTTCATAAAATCGCCCCCACTGCAAAGAGCCCGGTTGTGAGCTCGATATCCCAGGCGGCGTGGATCCCCATGGCCGCTCCAAGCCCCAGGGATCCCCGCCCGAATTTCTGCGCATAATATACCAGGAGGCCAAGAGCAGATCCAAAGACCATGGCCTCAATGACTGCATACCACTCAAAGCCAAGGAGGCCCGAGTATGCGTAGTAATGAAAAAGACCGAAAAGAATGCCCTGGGCAAGCCAGGGAAAAGGGATATGCTTCTGGGAGAAGTAAGTGAGAAGATATCCCCTGAAGATTGTTTCCTCAGAAAAGGCCACCACGAATATGTAATAGACAACCTGGAGCAGCAGGTAGCTGGGCCCGAACCCGGATGCATGGACGATATTGGTTGTGTCAAGGCTTCCAAGGAGCAGGGCCGTGAGAAGAAAGGAGGGGACAAAGCCAAGCATTATGGTCCCTATGCCGAACCTCAGTTCAGGGATGGAGATCTGTGATTGCACAAGGCCTATGGTGGCAAGCATCACAAGGTAAAGCTCGAGGTCCGTCCGGTATGGCCTGAACTGCGGTCCGAACAGGGTGGTCCCGTTGATGAGAAGGTATAAGTCAACGACTACTGCGATGATGACGAATGGGAAAGTAACTATGTTATTGAGCAGCTGGCCTTTCATGATTTTCTCCAGTTATGGATAAAGATTTATTGCGGGACTCAAAATATGCCCGCCGGAAAAAATTACAGTGCTTTTGCGTACACAACATTTACAGTTACAGTACCCTGGACAAGGCCGCCTATGGAAACCTGGAACTCAAGGGCTGTGGTGCCGTAGAGGTTCATGCTGGATATTGCGTAGGCATTCAGTGTCATTGACACGTTAACCTGGACGCTGGATGCCGATGGAACGGAAACCAGTGCCTGGCCGCCCTCAAATCCTGCGATGTTGAGTTCGTTGGTCTTGTTGGCGCTGTACTGCTGTATGAGGTAGTAGCTCTTGGATCCCGTTGAGTTGTATATGGACGGGTTGTTTACGAGGTCCACCGTATAGACGGCTGCGTGTATTCCCTGATCTGTCCTCTGGAGGTCAAAGTGGAATTTGACCAGTCCATTGGCGGGTGTACCCGCATAGAAGGTTCCGTTGTTCGGGACCTGGGCAGCTACCTGCAGAATGTTGCCTGTCGCGTTATACACTGAGGCCCCTGATGTTGCTGTGAGGCCTGTAACCTGGACCTGGGCCGGGGGTGCCGCGATCGCCTGAGGCTGCACATTGCTGGTTCCACCGATGACAATTACCGCAACGACAAGCACGGCTCCGATTCCTCCGAGCACGCCCTTGCCTCTGGTATCCATCGGCACAAACAGCGCAATGAGGACCAGGATGACTCCTATCCCAAAACCAAGCCATTCAGTTGGTGTTAGCGCTATCATATAGCTATCGGGCAAACGAGCAACGTCTTGATATTTAAACCTGACTCCGCCCTTTTTCCCGCACACGTGGAGGGAAACTATCTCCGCAATGCATGATCCGTCCGCACAGGGAGCCCTCCGGCAGCACCGCCAGGCCACAATAAAAATAAATGTAGTAGTTTTAACAGGTTCCAAAAGAAGGCGGGGAAGAATTGATAATGCTATTATCAGGAGTGCCCGGACTTCATCCTGAAAACAGTGGCAGCGGAAAGTCCAGTTCTGCTCGAGATCTCTTTGACAGTGAGGCCTTCCTTCAGGAGCTTCGCCGCCTCCTGTTTCTGTCCTTTCCTTGCGACAACTTCTTCCGCTTTTATATTGACTTTCGCGTTCCTCAGTTCCAGCTCCCTCCACCTGGTTGACTGGAGGGACTCATTGTACTCGTTCTTCTCTTCCATCCTTGCCTCCTTCTCCAGGCGTTCTTTTTCCATTTCCTCCTGGACTTTGGCATTGTACTCATCCCAGGGCATCCAGTTCTTCATCTCGACCGGATCCACCATGTAGGTGCGCCTGCAGGACCTGCAGGTTATGAGTGATTCCGTCTTCTTCTGGTATGCCACCGAGCCCTTGCAGTCGTACGGGCAGACCGCCACTCCCTTGACGGAGCCGCCCTCGATCTCCCTGAAATTATTCTTCCGTTCCATCTGTTTCCACCTTCACTTCCTCTATGACATTGAGATCCCAGTCCCTCCCCGGGATGGGTTTCACAAACCATCCTGCAGCCTTCCGGTCCGACTTGATGAAATACTTGCTGCTGAGGAGCTCATCCCTTGACATGCCTGCACGCTCCACCGCTTCCTTGATGGGCAGGAAACTGTCAGGTTCAAGTTCCGACTCCTGGTTCTCCTGGATTGCCGCCTCCACGATCTCAAGCCTCTTGTGTGTCGCCTCCATCTCGTCGTCCTCGGCCCTCTGGACCTTGGCAAACTCCAGCCAGATCTGGTCCACATCAATATCCAGGACAAAGAAGGCCCATGCTTCTGATACATAAGGCATTGTGGGCTGGGGAATCCCGTTAAGGTATTTCCGCTTCCAGCCATGGCCATAATCAAAATCAATGTCTGCCATGTGCCTCTGCTGCGGGACAAGGGTGCTCCCATGCTTGGTAACTTTGAAGACGCTCTTGGATTCCACTTCCTTGGGGACCTCAGTTCGAAAGTGCCAGGCGTAATCATTGTCATCGTCGAGCTTCCTGGTGTTCTTGTCCATCCTGTCAAATGACAGGGTGGTGGCGTGCATTGTGGCCTTCCTCCGGATGTTGGAGTTGGTGAGCTCATCGATGGGGCTGTGCGACCGGAAGCCCTCGATCTTGTTCACCAGAAGGATGCGGATCCATTCCCCGATCGTCGAGAAAGACTGGATCCTTTTCCGGGCGGATTCAGTTCCAGGGCGGACCATGATGTTTGTTACCATCTTCATGTTTTCCGTACGCCGGAGGGCCATTTCCGCAACAAGGACAAGCCATCCTGTCTTTGCGGATCCGTTCTGCCCGCTTGTGCTCACGACAAAGCCGCAGTTTCCGCCTGTGGTCCACTTCGTGTAGAATATGTCCGAGAAATCTTCGAAGGGCTCACGGTCCACTTTCTTGTATGCATCGAGCTCAGCCTTTATCAGTTCCAGGTATGTCTCTGCCTTGCGGTGGAATGCGTACGAGAATTTGGCCTTGAGGTCCCCGGTCACCTCAGGGTCCAGGAGGATCTCATTAATTTCCTCGGGTGTCCTCGAAAGAAGGGGAGGCCCTCCCTTCCATTTCTGGATCTCGTATTCATAACCGAAATCGACCCAGTTGTTAGCCACATTGTCCGCGACAAAGGGCTTGATCTTGAACTGGAAAAAGAACCTCCTTGCTTCCAGGAGGGCGTCATAGGTCCAGACGCTGTAACTCATGAGGCGCTCGTATTTCTCCCCCAGGCTGGGGGCTATCCAGTGCATCTTCTCCCAGTCGAGGTTGGCATACTTGTCCAT
>CAZXLU010000080.1:0-6377 GCA_964641875.1 Candidatus Woesearchaeota archaeon
CTTCAGTGTCGGAATCGCCAACTACGCTCGTGTAAATGAATCTAGGGTGTGATCTAAAAACAAGCCCTCTTCCAAAATTTGTTTTAAATATTGTGGAACTGGCAGTGAGGACTCCAGCAGTGAAGGTTAGCATCGATGCAATATAGTAAAGTGGCGCGGAATAAGGCGATGAACTTGGCATGAAATAGATTACTGAAAAGAGGACAAAGAAGTCAGCAACCGCTACGATTAATAGCGGAATCCATCTCGAAAATCTGCCTGAGAACGCCATTCTCTTTCACTTAATATATAAAATGTTAATATTATTATAAATTTTACCATTCAATGTTTATTTTACGTTAATTGAGATTTATTTATGCGTTTTATTAATAATGTTAAATTCATCTTTAAATCATCTAGTTAATATTCAAACTTTACTGTTAAGCATTTTTCTTTTTTGGAATCGATTTTGATGTATCTTTAATAAAACTTTAGTTAGTGCCATTATAGTTTTCTTTATATTAAAAAATCAACGTCGCTTGAATCATATATTACTGTTTTATCCTCATTTGAAAATCTCTTGAATTATAATATTTATTCTTCAATGTTACCTATTTTTGCCATAATTGAAAGGGGCAATGTTTTATAATGCTTTGGATAAATTTGCACATACGTTATATTTTAAATCCTATGTGTTTTTTAATCAGTCTAGTAAAATTATATTTTTACATTTATTTTAATGCATTTTGTAAATTATAATTATATAAAATTCTTGGGATCTGGCATAATTTTCAAAATTTCCATGTTTTTTTAACTTAATAAAAAATCTATCTATCTTTATTAATAAATTTTAATTTTATTAATGGGTCCTCGATATAATATCTGTTCTCAGACTTCTTAATAAATCCATATTTTAGAAGCTTTGTTATGTGATTATTTAAAATTGTTGATGATATATAACCCGTTTTTGATATAACATAGGCCCTTATCGATGACCAGTTGTTTAGTCCTGCAGCTATTGACTCCATTATTGCCATGTACCTATCCTTTGAGCTGCTGATTAATTTATTCATCTCTACATCTATTAACCTTTTGCCATACTCTATTACATCGTTTATTGAATCATAATTATTCAATTTTCGAATGGCCCGGTTGTATCCATAGTAGGTCAGCCAGCCGGCTATTCCGTCTAGGGTTTCTATTGCTGAATTTATATCATTATCACTTATGTTTATTTTAAATTCCTCAAAACCTGCCTTTAAGAAATTATATGATGTTTCACTATCAAAATGGCCGAGTTTTATTTCATTTATTAATCTTCCGAAGAGCGGGCTTTCAGGATTGTCAATATCAATAAAATCCTCAAGAATTCCAATCTCACTTCCAGTTATTATTATATGCACATTTTTTAAATTATCGTATGCCCATGCCATTATATTGCTATACCTTTTTCCACTGTATTTTAGATACTGTGCCTCGTCTATGGCCAGTATAAATACATCATTATTCTTCTCAGAAATTTCATTAATTATCTCAAGAATATTATTTAATTTATATTTTTTTGATACATCTATATCTATTTTTAAATGATTTATTTCAATGCCATTTATTTTTGATAAAATATCAGAAATTAGAAATCTAAGCTTATTTGAAATTCCCATGTTTCTTTTTAGCTCATTTAGTATTTTTAATGATATTTCGTTCTCTCTTATTGTTCCAGACTCGTTAAATAATTCCCTTATATCTATTATTATATACGGTGTTTCAAGAGAATTCAACACGCTTTTTAACAAACTGGTTTTTCCGGTCCTTCTAATTCCGTATATTACTGTTAATGGTTCTGTAACACACCTCTTTAATAACGATATTTCCCTTTCTCTACCGAAAAGGTCTTTAATATTTTCCTTTGGTTTTATGTCGAATAACAGTGGTAATACCCCCTATTATTAAGTAATACCCCCTATTATTTAAAGTTCATGTTTGCTTTAATATTTATACCAATGGCATATGATGTTGACCTTACTGGCAGCATTTCTAAAGCATTCTTTGTTTTAGTACATATGTTCTTTGTCATCGATGTTTTTGGTTTTGCATCTCTTTTGGCTACTATAGAAACTAGGTTTGATTATGTATAGATAAAAGTGTTGAGGAAGTTAAGAATTTTTAAATAAATTATACATATAATTATTTTTAACTACAACAAACCTACTTGAATGTAAAGACCAGAGTGGAGACTATTTTGATATTTAGCGTTAGCGTCAGTTCATACGTTAATGAGAGCTTCCATACTAACTAGTACTTCTTAAACCTCTGGTTTGAACTTTCAAGAGAAAATGTCTTCAATATAATAGACTTCCATACTAACTAGTACTTCTTAAACTTGTAGTTACGCTTACCCATCGTGGTAAGCAAAGAAAGGTCACACTTCCATACTAACTAGTACTTCTTAAACAAAAATTACTTGCAGATGTGTTTTATCATCATAGTGTTTACTTCCATACTAACTAGTACTTCTTAAACCCGTTGATAAATAAATATAAAAGTGAGTTATTTAAAGGTTTTGCATTTAATTTTTCAAAATCTACAATTTTTTAATAAACTCAATGTATAAATAGTAATTTAAAGGATTTTGAATCAACATGCGGAAGATCGATTTTTTGATTAGAGTATTTAAAGGTATTCTGATATTTAAATATTTTATTTAATTAATTTTAACAATAAACCAATATCATATTAATAAAGAATTAAATACTAAATTAATACTTTTATTTAATATACATAATTTCTCAAAGAGTCTTAAGGCACGTGATCGATTATTAAACTATATGTATGAAATAAAAGATAAAAATCTAATATTTGAGGCATTTAATCATAATAACAATAGAATAAATCTTGAATAGATAATAAAAAATTAATTAATAATTAATATTTGGTGTGTCTCTTATTTCAGCAAATGATGATCTTCATTATCTCTCTCGGTCTGTTTCCAGTTTTTATGTTTGATACGATCATGAGGTTGTGCAATAACCTTCAATCCAATTACAGTGTCATAATCTTTATTCTTCATATACCAGATCTGCGTATTCATTATACCTTCAAGGATGGGTAATGTATGATCGATTTCCGATCTCAGGGAATAGAGCGAAGAATACTCTCTTCTCAGTTCGATACCTATCCTGCGGTTTACAGATAATCTCTCCTGTACGATGCCTCCCCTCTTATTGGTATCTATGATAGGGATAGAATGCGTTATCGAAGATGTATCGTATGCAGAATCTGCAAGTATATACGAAAAGTTTCTGACAGAATCAACCATCCTATGCGAAGTCTTCGAATCATGTACTTTTCCTCTGAGGACCATACTTTCGTTGTCTTAGAACAGTCTGATTCAGAATCCTTATAGCTATTATAGGCCATTTTCCTCATTGCGATTGAATGCTTGCATATGGAACTTACAAGATCTCGATAATATCTGGAATGATGGTATACCATAAATTCCTCTCATAGTAAGATATTCTTCATGGTTAGGGAGTAATATTCTTAACGATTTGTATAATATTCCGAATATCTGCAACGGGATGAGGATCTTAAGGATCTGTCTATCCGTATACGTTCTGTTCGGACTATCAAGCGGAATAATGTTATCTATGATTTCCATCATCAATTGGATATTCTACGAAGATATATCCCATTATTCTAATTCTCTTAATAATGTTCGACGTTTGTCTGACTGTTCTGGAAAAGCGAGATGTCATGAAAAAAGTTTTCTGACCGCGTTGACATGACGATACCGGTGTAAGATTAAGAGTGGCAGTTGATAGGGTGTTTGACCCGTGAGGTCGTACAACGAGATTTGCTGCCCTTCGACTATCATCGAACTGGAACAATCTTGAATCGAAGACTGTCGAGTTATCTCCGACTCATGCTCTCACCAGAGATAGGATGTGTTCATAATCCATATCGGTTTGGATGTACATAAACGTACCGTATACGTTACGGAGATAAAGGAAAACGGAGACGTTGGGGAAAGGTACAAGATAGCGAATTGTGATGAATCATGGAAAGATTTTATCCAAAGGTACAGTACACATGAAGTTGATATAGCACCTGAGACATCTACATCTGGAAAGTAAATAGCGTGTTCTTGGTCGATCATGGCTTTTCAGTGCACCTCGCAGATCCCTCGAAGCTTGCACTTATATTCAGATCGGTTAAGAAGAACGATCGTGAGGATTCGTACAAACTCGCGAAGCTCCTCAGGATCGGAGATCTTCCAGAGGTGCACTTACCGTCTAGAGAAACCGATGATCTCACATCGCTGATATAGAAAGTCATTGAGCGAAGAATCAACAGCGATAAAGAACGGGATTCACGCGTTGCTAACAATGCATGGTATAGTTATAGATGAAACGGATATATTCGGAAAGAGGGGCATGAAAAAGATAGAGGAAGCTGTATCTAAAATGACCACAGCTGAGAATATAGTAATGTCGGATATGCTTGAAAGGATCATCGAACTAAATAAGAAGAAGATAATCGAGGATGAAATCGTTAAAATATCAAGCGATAACGAAGGCGTGAAGATCCTCATGACCATCCCTGGTATAAACGTCTATTCCGCAGCAGCGATCATGTCCGAAATCGATGACATTCAATGTTCTGGCAAGTAAGGAGAAGTTCGCATCATACGCAACACCGTACAGGCAGAGTCAATCTGGATCGAAGGATCAGAAAGGTCGCATATCGAAGGATGATCCTTCCATGTTGAGATTCGTGCTTATAAACGCTGCACACATGGTGATCAAGTACCTTAAAATAGTAAGGATGTACGGAAATAACCATGCAATGATAGCGATGAGGATACTTGCAGAAACAATATGGACGATGCTTTCAAGACGTATACTATTTTACGATCCTTCGGTCAACACTGAAAAGAAGATGGAATCCATGCGCATAAGATCCCTGCATCCGAACGTATCAAAGAACGTAATTTATACAATAAAGCTCATTAAGAATCAGAATATTACTTCCATGTCAGATAAACTTTTTTCATGGAGGAAGCTATGCTGTGACATAGTCCTCTGCCATCTCTCAACTATTAATAATACACGCCTCATTACAGTGCCATTCCTGAACTTTTCAACATTATGGTGACCAAAATCGAATGCGGATGTCTATCTTTTCACGAGGATAGGGCAATGCCATCAATTATCTGATTAAATTAAGGAGAATTTTTTAGAATCTGATTACTGGTTTAGTAATATTCCCTTTATGGTTATAGAAATCACTGTAAGCATCTGGTGCATCATCAATGTTAATTATTGTCGGTTGAACTATGCGGCTTGGACTTACAACTCCGGTTTCAATTAATCTAAGCAATGCCCTGTAATATTTATGTACACTCGTTTTACCGCCGTTTATTTTTATACCTTTGAAGTAGATTTTGCTAAAAGGCAATATAAGATCCAGATCAATTGGATAGACTCCCGCCACGTATATACCTCCTCCATTTTTAACTAGCTCAATTAGTTGATCAATCGCAGTACTAGAATAAGAGCTGTCCTTTTGAACAAGACTTGCCCTCCCAACAGCATCGATCCCTCTATCCACAAGAGCCCCTTCGTTTTCATTCAATATAGTCTCTAATACGTTTTCATTCTTATAATCTATTGGAATTGATCCTATTTCTTCTGCTTTTTTCAATCTATTTTTATCCGAATCTACAATAAAGACTCTAGATGCCCCTAATAGTTTTGCGCTATAGGCTGATAGGAGACCCACAGATCCCGCACCAAATATCACTACACTATCGCCAGGCTGAAAACCAGTTTTAACCACAGCATTCCATCCGGTTGGCAAATTGTCCGCTAAAAATATATAATCAATATTTCTGGTACCTAAATCTTTCACCTTTAACGCATTAAAATCGGCATAAGGAACTCTTAAGAATTCGGATTGAGCACCAGTAATGTCTCCCCCCGAATATTCATGTCCACATTTTCCTGAGTTAGATGTCTCACAGAATGCCGTTTCTCCTATTCTACAATAATCGCAAGATCCGCAACCAACATCAAATGGTATAACGACTAGATCTCCCTTCTCCAGTGATTTTATTCCTTTGCCTACCTCTTCAATTATTCCCACAGACTCGTGCCCTAATGCGTCACTTGGAACATGTATACTACCATCGTATATATGCAAATCAGATCCACAAATTCCGGCAAAAAGAGTTCTAACAACTACATCATTTACATCAGAAATAACAGGTCTTTTTCTTCGTTCTACACGTACTAAGTGAGGTTCCTTTAAGACTACACTCTTCATCATATTCATATCCTCCATTTCTTTCACCTCTCACACCAAATTAGTTTCAGTCATATGTCCCACTTTTTTCTTCT
>CAZXLU010000081.1:0-6316 GCA_964641875.1 Candidatus Woesearchaeota archaeon
TGGAGGGTTTTGTAAAACTAGAGTTTAAGAAAAGAATTGATGGTAAGGAATATTTTGCATGTTATTTTGGTGGGCCTATAAGAGGCGCAGGAGGAACTGCAGCTGCTTCTGTAGTTGTTATAGCAGATGCATTGAGGCAACACTTTAATTATGGAAAGTACGATGCGACCGAAGGGGAGATAAGCAGAATAAAAGTAGAGGTTACAGATTATAATGATTACGAAGCAAGGTTACAATATTTACCAAGTATAAATGAACTTGATTTTTTGCTTAGAAACATACCTATAGAAATAGAGGGGGATCCAACAAGCGACAGAGAAGTTTCAGCTTATAAAGACCAGTCAAGAATAAAAACAAACAGGATACGTGGTGGAATGTGTTTGGTTTTATGTGAAGGGTTTGCACAGAAATCCAATAAGGTAAATAAACTACTGAAAACGTTTGCAAAAGATTATGACATAGAACAGGATTTCACCTTTCTTACAGAGTATTTAAGACTTAAAGACGTTGCTCATTCAGAAAAAGCAATAGATTCAAAAAAAGAAGACAATTTAAACAAAGTCCTTCCAAATTACCGTTATATTGAGGAATTGGCAGCAGGCAGGCCAGTTTTTTCTTATCCTTTGACAAGTGGAGGGTTTAGGCTTCGATATGGCAGAAGTAGAACTTCTGGTTTAGCAGCAGCTTCTTTAAATCCCGCAACAAATATAATACTTTCAAATTTTATAGCTACGGGCTCCCAATTACGAGTTGAACTTCCTGGAAAAGCGTGTGCAGTAACCCCTTGCTCAAGCATAGAAGGGCCAATAGTAAAGTTGAAGAACGGCGCAGTAAAAAGGATAAATGATGTAAAAGAGGCGAAATTTTTATTGGAAGACATAGAAGAAATCCTTTATATCGGAGACATACTTTTTAATTATGGAGATTTTTCTGAGCAAGGGCATTTGTTAATGCCATCTCCTTTTGTTTCAGAATGGTGGGATAGAATAGTTGAGTCAAAGGGAGAAGAAGTAGTGAACGAAGCAAAAAAGATTAAAACTTTCGATGAATATAGAAATTTTTCACAAAAGTATTCATTACCTTTGCATCCGAAATTCCTCTATTTTTGGTCACAAATTCCTTACGATAATTTAAGGAAGCTAATAGAATACATTTACACAAATGCGAAGGTAGAATATCAGAATGAAATCTCTGGAGGCACATATAAAATATTGCGTATCCCTTTGGATTCAATGGTAAAAAGGTCGCTAGAAATATTAGCAGTTGAACATTATATAAAAAACGGTTTAATAGTAATTGAAAATGCAGATGCATTTTTATTCACGATAGGTTATGGAAAATTGAATTTTGATCTCGTACTTTTAAAGATAGGCCAGAATTTTTCTAATTTGGATTTATTGTCAGAAATATCTGGGTTAAAAATATCTGACATCGCAGGGACCTTTATAGGTGGAAGACTCGGCAGGCCGGAAAAGGCGAAGATGAGAGAAATGAGTACAAATCCAAATGTTATTTTCCCTGTTGGGGAAAGCGGCGGTGCATCAAGAAGCATAACCGCAGCTGCACAGAAAGGTAAAGTAATCGCAGAATATGGTATGTTCTACTGTGAAAAATGTAATATAGAAACAATATTTAGCATATGTGATATCTGCGGTTCTACTACAAAAAGATTGAGGTATTGTTCAATATGCAAAAGTAAAACTTATGAAACATTTCATCATGGTAAGCTAACACAACAGAAATTAAAGCAGAGCATAAATTTAAATGAACATCTTGAGAGAGCATTCAAAAGATTGGGAATAACAGAAAGGCCTCAGAATATAAAGGGTGTAAAGGGAGTATTTAATTCAAGTGGTGAGATAGAACCACTTGAAAAAGGAATACTACGTGCAATTTACGGTCTAAATGTAAATAAAGATGGAACAGTAAGATTTGATGCCATAGAAGTACCTATAACACATTTTAAGCCGAAGGAAATAGGTACCAGCATAGATAAGCTAAAAGAATTAGGCTACACTCATGATATATACGGTAAAGAGCTTGAAAACCCAGAACAGATATTGCAGTTGTTTTCACAAGATATAATACTACCAACATACGGAGATAAAAATGAAAACGCTGCGGAAGTGTTTTTCAGAGTTTCCAATTTTATTGATGATTTATTGGAGAAATATTACTCTACAAATAAAATAATGAACGTCTCTTCCTCTTCTGATTTAATTGGTAAACTTGTTGTTGGTCTGGCCCCCCATACGTCTTCTGGAACAGTTGGAAGGATAATAGGTTTTTCTAAGACACAAGGTTTGTTCGCCCATCCTTTTTTCCATGCTGCAATGCGTAGAAACTGTGATGGGGATGAAGCCGCATTGATGCTACTTACAGACATGTTGGTTAATTTTGATAGAAATTTACTTCCTGATACAAGAGGAGCGAGATATATGGATTCTCCACTGGTTATATCATCTAAGATGGATATAGAAAGCATAGATTCAGAGGCATATAATATTGACATAGTTGATAAATATCCATTAGAATTTTATGAAGCCACTCTGCGATTTGCAAAACCTTCGGATATAAAAGTGATGCAAGTAAAAGATATATTAAATGAACCAAATAAGACAATATTCTTTACTCATGATACAGATGATATAAATCTTGGTGTAAACGTTTCATCTTATAAAACCTTGGGAACAATGTTAGAAAAAGTTTCTCATCAAATGGCTTTGCAAGAAAAAATAAGGGCTGTTGATGCCGTTGATGTAGCAAGAATAATAATAGATAAGCACTTTATAAAAGACATAAAGGGAAATTTGCGTAGATTTGGTACACAGGAATTTCGGTGTGTTAAATGCAATCAAAGATATCGGAGAGCTCCTTTAATTGGTAAGTGTATAAAATGTGGAGGTAATCTCGTGCTTACATCTAGTGAAGGAAATATAAAAAAATATTTGTCTATGTCGTTGAATATCGCTAACAAGTATAATATCCCGCAATATCTTAAAGATGAACTTAATCTTATAGATATAGAGCTTAAAAGCATATTTGGAGAAAAAATAGAAAAACAAACTTCTTTACTTGCTTTTTAACTTCTTAAGTGTTCAAGGGCATTATCTAACTTATCTATTATCTCTTCAAATATTAGTTCTTTTGTTATTCCATCTTCTTTTATGTTTATTCTCTTTTTTCCAATCGCTAATAGATTTATCTGGTAATTATCACCCTTCTTCTTTATTTTCTTAACATTAATTCTTATTGATTTTATCTTTGCAGAATTTACTAGAAAATTTTCTCTTTTTGAGATTTCATTTCTCACCAATAAAACGAATTCCCAGTCGTAATCTCCAGATATTGAGAGATCAATTACCTCTGTTACATTTTTACCGCTTAGTAAGTCTAGAATTTTTATTCTACTCAGTATCCCTATAGGTTTATTATTACTGTCAATTACGATCCCACTTTTAATTTTAGCGTTTAGCATGACTTCAATTGCTCTCCTTAAATTAAGTGTTAAACTTAGTTTAGGAACTTCTGTATTTGCTACTTCCATTATATTTCTTTCAGCAGAGTCTTTACTTTCCTTATATGTATCCTTCTTGCCCTTGGTTTTTTTCATTTTATCTCTGAATATGTAATTTAATATATCAAATATAGATACTTGTGCTATAAGTTTTCCAAAATTATCTACAATAGGTAAATTATCTATTTTATTTATACTGGCAAGTTTCTGTGCTCTTCCAATCGTATCATCTGTTCTTAGTATTGGGAACCTTCTTATAACGACATTTTCTACCTTAAAAGAATCAAATAATCTATCATTTATCAGCAGTTTAAGTATATCGAAATCTGAAACTATACCTACTATCTTTTTATCCTCATCTACGACTGGAATTGCTCCTAATCCAGAGGAATGCATTATCTCGATCGTTTTATTTATTTCTTCCTTTGGCATAACACTTGGTGTTTTTTCCATAAACTCGCCTATTCTAGAAGCTCTATTTATCTCTTTTGATAATAAATCATAATACATCACCATACCTACGTATTTTTTGTTATTTACTATAGGCAACTCTTTTATTCTCTTGGATTCCATTATTTCTAGTGCTTTTTCTACAGGAGTTTTTTGGTCTACAGATATCACTTTTTTAGTCATTATTTTTGCGTTATTCATAGAATTTATTTGAGAACTTTTTAAGATAAATACCTTTTATTTTTCAAAAGTTCTAATGCGCCTGCAAATACTCCTAGTATTATATATGCTATCATTAGTATATAGGTTATTATCCCAATAGCCGTAAGCGGAAGATAAACTAATATTAATACTGATAAAGAATTGAAAGGTATATAGATAAGCAGACCAAGAAGAGCGAATATGCTGAATAAGAATATCATGAAAACCCCAAAACGCCTATTTTCTTGATTTTTAGATTTGGTGTAAAAAGCTGATATAAACATAAATATGCCTGCTATTATAAGCAACGGGCCCAGTACTATTATGCCGTTTTTTACGCTTGATATTCCATTAAATGCCAAACTTAAATAAGCAGCAGTACTAGAGTTCACAACGCCCGTGCTATTTAGAGAGCTTATAACGCTGCTGGAATTAAATGTTAGTATTGAAATATTTCCAGCTATGACAAGTATGCCGGATATTATTGCTGATAACCCAGAAATGATTATAATATAAAAAGGATATCTTAGATTAACATCTGCATGTTTTTCCTCTTTCTTCTGTTTCTCACTTTCCATATTTTAATTTAAATTTTATAGCTTAAATTCTTATGGGTTAAGTCTTCTCGGCGTTCTTGGGAATGGAACTACATACATTATGTGTGGTAACTTGCAGATCCACATGACAAGTCTGTCTACCCCTAATCCAAATCCAGAATGAGGTATGGCCCCATATCTTCTTAAATCAATATACCATTCATAATCTTTTTCGTTTAAGCCTTCTTCTTTCAAACGTTTTATCAGCGTTTCTTTGTCATCAACTCTTTGTCCCCCACCTATTATTTCACCGTATCCTTCTGGTGCAAGCAAGTCATTACATAGAACATGCTTAGGATCTTTTGGATCTGGTTTGTGATAGAATGGTTTTAATTCTATTGGGTAATTCATTGAAAATACCGGAACATCAAGTTTAGATGTAATTATCCTCTCTTCATCTGCGCCCAAATCAGCACCATACTCTAGTTTTAACCCGTTTTGATTTGCTAAATCTATTATTTCCTCATATCTCATCCTTAAAAATGGTTTACTTACTACATTTTCTAGTACGGAAATATCCCTTTTAAGGAGCTCAAGTTCACCGCTGTTCTCGGATAAAACGTTTTTAACTATAAATTTTATTAGCTTCTCTTCCGTGTCAATTATATCATCATTTGTTTTGAAGGCCATTTCAGCTTCTGCATGCCAGAATTCTGTTAAATGTCGCCACGTTCTGCTTTTTTCTGCTCTGAAGGAAGGCGCAACAGTATATATTTTCCAAAGCGAGTTTACCATAGCCTCGGCATAAAGCTGCCAGCTCTGCGTAAGATAAGCCTTCCTGTTAAAGTACTGCGTTTCAAATAAAGTTGATCCTCCTTCAACGCTTCCTCCTACAAATGATGGCGACTGGATTTCATAAAACCTATTTGAATCAAAAAACTTATGTATTGATGAAAATACGTTCGAGCGTATTTTCATTATGGCTGTAGTTTTAGGGCTTCTTATCCATAAATGTCTGTTATCAAAAAGAAATACTTTCTTATGGCCCTTTTTAAGGGGATAAGGCTCCGCTATGGAGTATATACTTAATTCTTTTATGTGAATTTCATAACCTCCTTCTGCTCTTTGATCCTTCTTAACTGTTCCTGTTAATTTAATTGCAGATTCTCTTGTTATTTTGTTTACATCTTGAAATGAATTATCTGATGAATGGCTAACACACTGTATTAATCCAGAAGGGTCTCTAAGCATTATGAAAACATTATTTTTTCCCTTTCTTACACTGTTTACAAATCCGTTTAAAGTAACTTCTCTTCCATCAAAGCTTTCAGATTTTATGTCCTTTATGTAAATATCCATATAGTATAGTAGTATTCACTACGTTCTTGTATTTATTATCTTTTTTACATATTTAAATACATATTTACATTATACTGATATAATACCGATTACATTGCAATATGTCAAGTAAAGCTATCAAAACCTCATTTAAAAAAAGCAAAAGAAATATTAAACGGACTATTAAATATAATAAAAAAACAAATAGAAATGTTCCAGAAGAATCACAGGCAGCATTAGACTATCTAGTAAGCTGGGGTTGGATTTTAATAAT
>CAZXLU010000082.1:0-6147 GCA_964641875.1 Candidatus Woesearchaeota archaeon
GGGTGGTACCCACAGCTATGATATTTATTCCATCACATAATGGAAGGAGCCATACAAAGGAGGAGTACTCATCTGACCGGGATTTAATTAACGGATATTCTGTATTGAAAAGAACTGTTGAAAACCTGTAGCCCAGTAGAGTTACAAACTTTAAATTTATGTAATGGGGGATAACATGTATGGGACTGTATTAATTCAGGTAAATACTGATAAGGTGATTTAAATGGGATACAGTTATAATTACAAATTTTTTTCACAATTGAGAATTAACACATCACTTCAGCCGATATGCGAACATGACGCTTTCATGAGATCTATTGATAGAAATTGACGTAATTAATTTTAAAATGAACGATTAAAATTTAGGAAAGTAACACCTTGGTATGTCACCTTTAAATTTGGACCCTTTTAATGATATGGGAAGATTAATAAAATCCTTTGTTTTGCTATCTCCATGGGTAACCATTATTATCATATTTTTACAACATATCCATTTTATTTCTATTAGATTGTCAGGCAAACCAAATTCCTGGAATTGTTAATCTGTATGTTCATATATAAGCCAAAATTATAAATGTAACAAAGTATGATATCGTATTATTTTTACACACTAATTAATATAGTATACTTTATAGACATATATAATTATGGGCACAAACCTTTAATAGCATAAAATTAATAATACTTTATGAATATTAAGGAAGATAAAATTGAACTTATAGCTCTAAAAATAAATCTAAAACATAACAATTGTATGTCAGATATTGGGTTCAAATTGAACGATATAAAGTTGTTTCTAACTACGTCAATTGCAATGAAGTCAAATAAATATTTATTCACAATTGAAGATTATTATCCCATTAACACCAATAAAAAAGTTTCTTTTATAATTTCAAACTTAAAAAAAAATCCATCTATTGTTTCTATGGAAAATAGTTTTTTAGAGGGTCGTATGCTAAGAATATCGTTTTTAGAACATTCTATAGATTCTCCATACGGTTTGCTTAACTCTTTGGGGGTTATAAATTACAGAGAAATATCACAAAGTGGGATAGATTATATTTCATTTTTATTACCAGAAGAATCTAATATTAAACAAATAATAGATATATTAAATAGTATTGGTAAAATAACAAATTTAGAAAAACATAAAATTGATGAAAGATCATTTAACTTTAGGTATATGCTTACTGAGCAAGAGAAAATAACAATACAAATCGCTTTGTCCTGTGGTTTTTTTGATAATCCTAAGAAATGTCATATTAAAGATATAGCAAAGGAGTTAGATATTTCGACAGTAGCAGCTGATAAATATTTAAGAGATGCTGAAAAAAAAATTATGCTGGGGAGTGATTGCAACTATTCCTTCCATAATATGTAATTTAGTGGTATGTTTTGACACAAAAATTTCATGATGCTTGCATTAGGGACATTATATTACTTGCCATAATCCGACAGCGTATTCCATCAGATAATCTTGCTATTACCAATTGCTTAATATGAAAAACACTATTAAATATATAATTGAGTGCAGATAAATATTAACTTTTTAACCATTTGTATTATATTTAAGAAAATATTAATATTATATGGATAATTCAAAAATAAAACAGAATACTGAGACAACACATTTAAGTAAGGGCAGTATTGGATTGTGGACTCTTGTGGCACTATCTATGGGTTCCATTTATCCATTATCATTTGCAGTATCTAATGGAGCAAGCGCAGTTGTGTATGCTGGATTTGCTGCACCTGTAGTTCCTCTAATAGCTGCCGCAGCAATATTAATAGTTTCGGTTCCAGCTATGTTGTTTTCAAAATATGTTAGTTTTGCAGGCGGATATTATGGATTTGCAGAAAAAGGCCTTGGTAGAAGTGCTGGTAAATTCACGGCAATGACGAATTTATGGTACTTTATTATGATGGATGTAGTATCTGTGGTTGCTGTTTCATATATCCTTTCTACAGCTCTTTCTGCCATATATAATTATACTCTGCCAATTTATTTATACATTATAATCGCATTAATTGCCACATTTGTTATGTTTATATTCACGGTATTCAACATAAAAATGTCAGGCAAATCAGTAATACTAGTTGTTGCTATACAGGTGATAATAGTAATTATATACTCGCTTATCGTAATTATTAGAACCCCTTTTAATACTTTTCAGGCATTTAATATAGCTCGAGCACCTGCTGGTATTTCTGGAGTTATGCTTGCCGCTATCACTGGTGGATTTTTATTTTTCACCGGATACGGAGCACCTTTTTATTTTGCCGAGGAATCTCATACCCCAAAGAGAATTGTTTGGAAATCAGTGATACTATCAATAATATTACTTACAATTGTTAGTGTGCTAGTAACTTATGCTGAAGTTGTTGCTGTGGGTTTATCCAATTCTTCAAGTCTTGCAACTGATTGGAATCCTGCAGTTGTAGCTTTCTTGCCATTTATAGGGTCTATAGGTGTTTTAATATTCTTAATAATTGCTCTAACCGGTCAAGTATGGGCAGGTGTTGTGGGAGGAATGTCGGGGGCAAGATTAATATATTCAATGGCGAGAGATGAATTTTTCTTTCCAAAAAGATTTGCCACATTAAATAAATCAAGGAAAACCCCTGTCATCGCGGCACTTTTTGAACTTGCTATAACATCTATATTATCTATTATTTCGCCCTTAATCCTTGTTTCAATATATGGATATGCGAATGGTATATTTTATTCACTTTTCCTATTCGGTGCCCTAACAACTTTCATGTGGATAATACAGCATTTAATTGCTGATGCGGCGTTGCCATTTTTCCTGCATAAAATAGGTACAAGCATTTTTACTATTAAAAACATTTTATTGACAATGGTAACTACTATAATTGCCGGAGGCCTATTTGTATATGCAGACATAGAAGGTTACATTGGGATCGGAGAACCATATTTATTTGGTTTTGTGCTTATGGTGATATTAATAGTTTTCAGTATCATTTATATAGCTGTGAAGTATGAAAAAGGTGAGCTTTATTCCATGAATGATATAAGTGATGAAAATGAGGAAGCTGTAGGGAGGAGGTGAGAAAATGACAAATGATTTTAATTTTAAATTCAATGATACCATTGCGGTTGTAAGTGGTGGTTTCCAAGGTATAGGAAAAGCAATAATAAGTCAGCTAATAAGTTCTGGATGTAAGGTATATACTATCGATCCAAAATTTCCAAATACGTTGGATGATAAATTTACAGTTAACAAAAATGTTATAAGATATTCTGGTTACACTTCTAATAGTGATGATATGGAGAATTTATTTCAATATATATACAGTAAAGAGAGTCGGGTAGATTTTCTTGTCAACAATGCAGGAATCTATTTTTATAAAGATATAGAAAATTCATCTTTACAAGATTTTAATAATATAGTATCTGCAAATATTTTAGGGGAGTTTAACATGACGAAATATTGCACTAAATTATTGAAAAATTCAACACACCCATCAATTGTTAATATAGCTTCGGTCTCAGGTCAGAGAACAGAAGAAGGGCATACGCTTTATTCTACTACTAAAGGAGCAACTCTAGCTTTTACTAAGGCACTTGCCGCTGATTTTGGAAAATATAAAATTCGCGTGAACAGTGTAAGTCCAGGCAATATAAAAACTCCGATGAACGACCTTGATATTGAAGCCCAATCCAAAATCAAAGGTAGAAGTTTTGCAGAAACAGAAAAGGAATACTCTTCAGAGAGCATATTACGGAGGAGAGGAACTGCTGATGAAGTGGCATCAGTAGTTTTATTTCTTTTATCTTCTGCATCTAATTACATTAACGGAGAAGATATAATTATTGATGGGGGGCTTTACCTAGTCTAAATTAAGCAGGTGATTACAATGTATGAAGATAAACTAAAAATAAAAGAAGTAATAAATGCAATAGGTACTGTTACATTTCTTGGTGGAAATAGGATTTCTCCCGAAGTATTGTCATCTATCGAAGAGGTAAGCAAGGTATTTGTTAATATGAAACAGCTAATAGATGATGCCGGATGCAATATAGCAAAAAGTATGGGAGTTGAATCGGCATATATTACAAATGGTGCCGCTGCTGCAATAGTTTTATCTGTTGCATCATGCATAGTTAAATCAAAACCTGGACTAAAATATAAATTACCGGAGTTGGGACGAGATGAAAAATTTGTCCTGACATTCAAGAATCAGATTAGCGAATTTAAATATCTTATAAAACTTACAGGAGCTAAAATAAAAGAGATTGGAACCGCGAAAGATACTTCAGAACTATCTTTTAAAAAAGCATTGAAAAAATTTGCAGATAAAACTGTGGCAATTGTTTACTTTGCATTTGAACCATTAAGGGAAAGTTTAAAAATAGAAGATGTCGTTTCCATAACCCACAGCTTTGGGATACCTGTAATAGTTGACGCTGCTGCAGAAGTTCCACCCATTTATAATTTTAAACGGTATCTGGAAGCTGGGGCAGATATAGTTATATTAAGTGGTGGAAAAGCTATTGGAAGCTTCAGTGACACTGGACTAATGTTAGGCAAAAAGGAAATTATAGAGATTGCAAAAGAAATAGGTCCACATAGCGAGGAAATTAGTAATTCTAGAAATACGATATTCATAGGAAGAACAATGAAAGTCAGCAAAGAAGATATTGTAGCCACAACAGTTGCTGTTGATAAGTTTCTGAAATTGAATGAATCAGAGTTTATGAATGACATGAACACCAAATGTAAAGAAATAATAGATATTCTTGGAAATAATACTTCAATCCGCATTAAAAAAATAAATCCGCCATGGTATTTTCCAAGACCTGTTACAATACCCCGCGTTGAAGTGGAATTCAATAATAAAGTAGATGCAGGTGTTATAGCAAATAATTTAAAATACTATAACCCCGCTATCTATTGTTTAGTAGACAAGGGGAAATTATATATTAATCCACAATGTTTAAGGACTGGTGAGGAGAAGATAATTTCTAACGCTATTTTACAGCTTGTAGATAGAGAAATAGTGGGTAATAATATTGATAACTTTACTGGAAAATAATTCTAAAGTATTAATTTCTAGAAAGGGCGCATATGTTGAATCCCTGATTATTAATGGTATAAATATATTAAAAGAAACTAATGATAACATAGAACCGCACGGTGGGTTAAGTATACTCATACCATATGCAGATATTGTATCAAAAGCAACTTATAAATTTAATGGAAAGCAGTATTTATTGCCAAAAAATGCTGGATATGAAGGTGATTTAATTAATAGTATGCATGGTTTAACACTCGATCAAACATGGAAAGTAATTACTAAGAGCGATAAAAAAATTGATTTTCAAGTAATTTTAAATGAAAATTTCTATCCGTCAAAGTTATTAATAGATGTTATTTACATGATTGATAATGCAAAATTCAGTGTTGATTATAGTATAAAAAATATTGGTGATAAATCCTGCCCTATTATGTGTGGAGCTCATCCATATTTTATTTTTAGCGATTATTGGAAATTTGAATTTCATGATGCTGCAGTGCAATTAAAACGATACAACACAAAGAGTATTACTACTCAGAGGATAACTGATACTATCAGCAATGTACCCAATAAATTATATGACAATGCCTATTTTGGTGGGGGTATTGTAGATTTCTACACAAAGTATTTGAAAATGGAGATAATTAGATATAATATGCCTTTTTTTGAAATTTATAATGGCACTTATGCTGGTCAAAATTCAGTGGCATTTGAACCATTAACCGGAGCGCCTAATTGCTTTAATAACGGTATGGGATTAAAAACGTTAAAACAAAATGACAAATTTGAATGTGGTTTCTCCTGCTCACTTCTATGAAAAACGAAATCTACCTGTACTTTAACTTTTAAATTTTACATTGTTTAAATTACCTAACTTTTTACCTGTTTTTATAAACCATATTTCTTATAATCAGTTGTGTATGTAATCATGTGTAAATATAAACCCCTCTGTTATCAATGAATTTAATCATTAAATAACAGAGAGGGATACCTCTTTTGAGCAATAATGTAACAAAATATGGAAAATACAGATTGGTGTGTACCCTTTATTGTTTAGACAGTTATCAAGTGGAATATATAGAAATTGATAAATATAAATTGGAATAT
>CAZXLU010000083.1:0-6021 GCA_964641875.1 Candidatus Woesearchaeota archaeon
GAGTCCGGCGGTCTTCTGAACAACTGGATCTCCTTCTGGGTTCAGCCCAGCTATGCTGGTGGTGGGTCATTCCAGATCGTGAAGCTCTGGGTCCGATTTAATGACCTCTTCAACTCAACTTGGCTCAATATTTATGCCGGTAAAACCTCAGCCGATGCTCCTTTCTCGAACCAGAGAAATGTTTATATCGGGACAACTACCCCATGGACAATGTATGACTATCATCCTGGAACGGCCGAGGTCTCGAACAATGGTGGCGCCACAAGTGCCGGATTCAACTTCTTGGGCATTGGGGCGTTATATTATGATGGAGATATGTTTCAGCTCGCCAACGATGTGACCTCGATCCGCTACTTCGGGTATCACATTGGAAGCCCGTCCTCTTGTATGACCCAGCAAGCGTTTTCCATCGATCCTTGCGAAACCCGCCTCTCTGTGAGCTTCATTCCGAACTCTGGTCTTTATGGATCATCCAGTGGAGTTTCAGGCTCAGGTGCTGGAGGGACAGTGCCTGGAACGGCTCAATCACAGGTTAATAACGATGGATTTAACTACTTTGTACACTTGACTCAATCCTTTGGAGGGTGGGGTCGTACCAACGGAGAAAGAATCGGGGTCTTCGCCTTGGTTGGAGAAGGAAGCGCATTGGCAGCAGGCGGTGGAACAGCCCCATCTACAACTTATAATCGTGAAGGTGTAGATGTGATGTTGAACCCCATACCAAACGGTGGATTAAACATATTCGGAGCTTGGGAGATCGCCAGTGACCCCACGGGCATGATCGCAGTCTCTCCCTTGATGCCTGGATATAGTGGTTCTAATTATGCCACATCAGGCGCTGAATATATGACATGGTTGATTCAGGCCGACTGGCAACCTACCTTCGGAGGATTTTTCGCCCAGAGCGGGACGAACTCAAACATGATTTCACTCATTTACAACCAGCTCAACATGATACAGCAACCAGGGTTTACCGGGATTTCCGCACTTCCCGGAAACTTTGATAATGTTCTGGCCTTTACCCTCTCTGATCGTTACTGGCTCTGGGGCTCTGATAGGGCAGATATTTCACTCTTTGCCCAGTACCAGTTCATGATCAATTATGGGGTTGCAGGTGCTCTGAGTGGCTGGCAAACAGCTGCAGGAGGCCCAGGAACTACTTATAGTGGAGCCTCTGTCGGATCCAATCAGTTTTTTGGAAATGTCGAAGCCAACAACTTCTCGGTGGGCATTGACTTCGCGTACTAATTCAGCTCCGCACCATCAAAGGGGAGGCGACGCAAGTCGCTTCCCCTTTTTTTATGCCTAGGGTGCTTGACCCAAACGATGATGGAAAGAAGAAAATCGGACAATCGCAATGATGGAGGACAGGACCTTTGAATAAGTTCAAAAAAGAAATCATGGGCGGAATGGGAATTTCGCTTGGTGTCATCTTGTTTTTGGGAATCGGACCTTCCGCCTAGGGGGCGACGGCTGGGGACCCGGCGAATGGGAAAAAATCTTCCAGGGATGGTGCATCCAGTGCCACGGAGTTCACGACGACGGGAACGGCGGCGCCGCACCAGCCCTCATGGAAAAGCCTGCCAACTTCACTGATCCGGCGACCTGGAAGATGGGCGATAACGCCTTCTTCATCAATGTCATCAAGAATGGGAGAAAGGTCATGCTGGGATTCTGGGATACCCTCAAGCTCCAGCAGATTCTGGATGTTTTGTCTTATGAAAAGACCTTTCTGAAGATGAAAATATAAGAAGGCGAAGAAAAACCTCGACTCGGCTTGCCGGGCGGGCTCTCTTCTGTCACAGTTCCGGACCTTTTTTCTTCCGTCTTTCCGGAAAGGTTTCCGGCGATCGGGGGAAAAGAGGGGGGGGTTCCCGCTGTTGTTCCCTTTCTTCGGCGACCCGTTCTTTCTCTTTCCGGATCCGTTCCTGGAGCTCCGGGTTGGCGATTCCGATATTGTTCCGGACGGCCAAGCGGATCACTTTCTCCTGGAACTCCTCCGGTCCGCTCACGACAAGATCCTTACCGTACTTTTGCCGGGCCAGCTGGAGCGCGGCCAGAACGCTTGCGTCCGATTGATCGAGAACGCTGATCTTCGGGCCGGAATCGACGAAGGCCGTTCTCCCCTGGGCATTGCTGTAGCGCACTTCCCGTCCGAAGACCTCCGGAAGATAATCCCGGATATCGCGGGGTTCCGGATCCTTTGACCGGACCGGTTCGGCCAGCCGTATTTCGGCGGGGATTTGCCGGGTCTTCCCGGAGTAGCGGTATTGCTCGGCCGCCTCTTTTCCCCGGGTCTTTCGGATCCACTCCTCGAAGTCCGGGAAAAAGCCCGGAGGATATTTGGCCGAGAATTCTTTCCGGAGATCCGTGATCCTGTCCTGGAGGTCGGCTTTGGCCCGGGCCTGTTCGGCCGCCACCACGGAGCGCAGGGCATTCAGCTCCGCGCCCCGCCCCTTCCAGCTTCCCGCGAAGATTTTCCTTCTCTCCTCCCGTTGACGCTCGGACAGGGAGGACCGTTCGGCCTCGATCCGTCTGTTCAATTCGGCCTTGGCCTCCTTGCGCCCGGCCACATGCAGACGCCGGGCCTTGGCATAGTCTCCGAAGCCCAGATCCTGGGCCACTTCGTTGACGGGTTCCGGAATTGGAGCGGCTTTCTTTTCTAGACCCGGGGACGGGGACTCGAACGGGCCCCACCGCTTCTTGAGAGCTTTCAGTCCGAGCTTCCGGTCCACGTCGGAGGGCTTGGTCGGTGTCTCTCCGACCAGGAGAACCGCCCCGGCTCCCCGGAGCCGGTATTCCATCCCCTGTTCGGCAAGTTTCCCGTGGAAGTCCTGCCAGTCTTTCGCCTCCAGGGCGATTGTCGGAACCCGGTCCTGTGCGATCGACAGGGCGGACTTTTCTCCGGTTTTCCTTTCGGCATCCCTGATCCGGGAGGGCTTGCGATTCTTCTCCTTCTCCGGAGAACCGGAGCGGACGATCCCCTCATTTGAAACCTCGTACCGGCCGTGCTCCTCCCGGCTCCAGCCCTGCTCGTGTTCGATCCGGGCGACGACCCGGTGAAGGGCCTCGATATCGAACCCCTTGTTGATCCTCTCTGCCCGCCCGGAGAGTGGATCCGCCCGGTTCAGCATGAGGTGAAGATGGAAATTGTCCGTGTTCTGGTGCAGTCCGTAGATGCACTGGTGGTTCTCCATCCCGAACTCGCCCATCAGAATGTCCACGGCCTTCTCGATATGATGTGGAGTGGGCCGTTCGCCTTCCCTCCAGGAGAGGACATAGTGTTCTATGGGATCTTTGGACCGGACCGCCTCTTCGGAAAGGGCGATCATTTCGGCTTTTTGGGCGAAAAACTTGTCCGAGAGGAATCCCCGTGTTCCGGAGTACACGCATTTTTCCGTTCCGTTTTCTTTTTCCGGACTGACGATGTAGTTCGCCAGCCATTTGACACGGGACGCCTTTCCCGAAGAGGGAAAAGGATTAGAGAATTTTTTGCCGATCATCGGACAATTTCTCCTCCAGTTTCACGATAGCGCGGTAGGCTTCGATGGCCTCTTTCGAGGCGAGGGTGCCAGCCAGGGCGTAGTGCTTGATCAGCCCTCCCTGGCGGCGAAGTTCCCGGAGAAGGGCGGCATCCGACCGGGCCATGACCGGATGCCCCAGGGCCCGGCGGCGGATGTATTCAGAGACCGAAAGGCCGGCCGCAGAAGCCTGTTCGACCAGGTCTTTCCGGTCCTTTTCGGATACGCGGAACGTCACAGGGACCAGCATGGGATCTCCTTCAAAGGACATTCGGTCAGTTGAAAGCCAGAAATACCAAAACACCCCACGAGGCACATCCCAGGATGATGGAACTCCACCCCCAACCATCGGGTTTCCCTTCGGGAGTGAGGAAGAGCAGTCCTCCCAACATGATTAGAGACGGAGCAGAGATCCCCAGCCCGATCCTCATTCCTGCGGCGCTCATGAATCGGACCCAGCCAAACTTGCCCGCTTGTGCTACCGTGAGCTCATGAGCGCCGAAAAACCATCCGACCGAAAAAACAAAGCCGATAATCATCATCGCTCCCCAAATGGTCAGCATAGATTTACCAACCTGTGCCTGCCTCACGGCCCTACCCGCCGCCTCAGCCAACGGACCGGAAACCGACGGAACCAGTTCGGCCACGGCCGCTTCCACTTTGTTTTTGGCCAGTTCCGTCGCATTTTTGGCAGCCTTTTCCGAAGCCTTCTCGATTTTGCCTTCAATCTCCCCCGGGATCCTCGTAAAAATGCCGTGGTAAATATCCTGGGCTACCAGTGTGGTAAACATGGCATCGTTAGCCGGGATGTTCAGCGCATGAGCGATGGCCATGATCCGCTGTATCTCTTCATTGGTCGGTTCCCGCCCGCTGATGAGTTTCATGGCCTCTCTAATGTTTGCCATAGATCACCTCCAATGCTTTCTTTGTCGTTTCCCGAAACTGCCGGAGCGCCGATCGTTCCGAAATTGTGAGCTTTCCGCTTTTGTCCGCGATCCAGAGCGCCAGCCTTTCGTCGATCAGCTTGTCGGCAACCAGATCGTTCAGTTCCGGAAAGATGATCGTTCCAGTGACCCGTTCCCGGATTTTGGGCTTGCGGTTTTTGTCTTTCTCTTCATCTTCGGTGAGAGGGGCGTAATACCGCAGGAACTTTTCGGCCGGACCGAAGTAGGTATTTATCACCGCGTAGGTGTCGCTGTATCCCTTGGCTTTGTCGAGAAATATCTTGAGCAGTTCGAGCGAATCCCGTTGCCGGTTGATGGGCCAGAGCATGACCAGTTCCCGGCCGAGTTCCCGGACCACATCCGCGAGAAGCCCGCTGTGTTCAACGATTCCGGATGTGGCCCGAGCCGCAGTATTGACGACGATGCAGGACTTGTTTTCCTCGATGATGCTGCCGAGCCGGATGTATCCGGACTGGTCATCGAGGTTGCAGACTTCGCACTGGACTGTTCCGTTGACCGCTTTGTAAATGTCCGGGTTGCTGTCGTCCGATTCGACCACAACGATGTTTTCATTGTCCGTCAGTAGCGTGTCGATCATGGCCATTGTGACAATCGATTTTCCCACGCCGCCTTTTCCGCCGCCAATCACGATAATCTTGTTCATAAGTCCCCCGAGTCGGGTTGGATTTTGAATGAGCCAGGAATCACGTTTTGCGGCTCGTCCTTGGGTTGGTTGTCCGTTCCGTTTCCGGGTCGGTTGCCCCCTTTGTTCCGGGGGGGTATTGCGGCGGGAGAAGATGCCGGTTGTCCTTTCAGTTCGACAGGCTTTTCCTTTCCCGGTTTCCGGGTTGATCTTCTCGGGAAAGGACCGACAATCTCGGTAATCGTTTTCGGCAAGATCGAAAACACATCGTTCCGGAGTGCATCGGCGATTTGTTGGCTCGTATACCCTTTCCGGAGGAGATTCTGGATCTCCTGTTTGACGGTCCTTATCACGTCCGTTTTGCTCCCTTTGCCGGTCCGCTCTCCCGGCTGTTGTTGTGCTCGTAGTCTCTCCAATGCCTTTCTTGCTGTTTCGGCTGTGGAGGGAATATCGTAGGTTCGTTGCTGTCCCATGGTTTGTCCTTTCTGTGCTTCCCCGCTGTCCGTTGATACCCTACTTATGTCTGTACTCTTTGTTTCAGGATGGCACCACGCTTACGACAGCTTCGCTGTCATTCGCCGTGGTGCAACGGATCTCTCGACGCCCCTTCGGGGCTTACTCGCGCTCCGCATCCTGCCAGGGGGAACCCCTGGACCCATCTTCGGACGGATTCTGCTCCGCTTGTCGCCTTCCGCTCTCGACCCTGAGACTTTGATGGTCTCTGGGCGATTCGCTGGCCTCGCGGCCCGGCGACTGCGCTCCGGACGAGACACTCACAAAAAATCATGGCGATCCCTACGAGCGGGAGCTTCTTCGGGGAGGGGAGGACAATCAATTCCGTTTCCGGGATTTCCGTTCGGTTTTTCGAGGTCAAGATCCTCCAGAAGGATCAATGCGTCCTTGAGGAGCTTTT
>CAZXLU010000084.1:0-5844 GCA_964641875.1 Candidatus Woesearchaeota archaeon
CCGTCCGTTTCCTCTTCGAACACCACAAAGTGGGCGACAAGATCCAATAGGTGGTCTTTTTGAAAGACCCCTTTAATCAGGACTTCAATCGGGGGACGCATAGAAGCTTCTTCTTCCCCTTCAATCGTTCGCCAGGGAGCAAAACGTTCCCGGTTGGAAGAGAGAGAGCCAATGCGGGCGTCATAGCCGTCAGAGATTACCAATAGCTCATTGAAGGTGAAGAGGGACGGGATCTGTTCCTTGTAGGTCTGGAGCTGGTTGAACGCGGACCACAATGTGGCGGTCTCATCCCCGGGATTCTTGAGCTCAATGACACCTAAGGGAATCCCATTCACAAAGACCACAATATCGGGCCGCCGATTGTGGTGTCCTTCCACAACGGTCCACTGGTTGACGACCACCCAGTCATTGTTTTCGAGATTGGAAAGGTCAAAGAGTCTTGCAGAATCTGAGACGTTCCGGTCCCGGCTTCGGTATTCAACGGGAATCCCTTCTA
Source organism: Candidatus Woesearchaeota archaeon (assembly GCA_964641875.1). Classification (GTDB taxonomy): domain Archaea; phylum Nanobdellota; class Nanobdellia; order Parvarchaeales; family Parvarchaeaceae; genus Parvarchaeum. Next base: position 497 of record CAZXLU010000084.1, read on the forward strand.
CAAGAAAACGGTGGAAGGCGTGGTTTCGTTGAATTAGCGAAGGAGAATCAATCCGGGTGAGCTTCCGAAAGGCGTCTTCCAAGGCGTCAGGGGGAAGGTGGGGATTGAGACGAGAAAGGGCAGATTGAACACGAGACGGAAGGAGGGGATCGGAATAAGAGGAACGTTCTGAACGAAGGGCTTCGGGGGCGATCTCCGGACCATGAAGGATCGTGTATCCCAGTTCCCGAAACCATTTGAGAACAACATTTTCTAAATCTGATTCGTTCAGACCCATGAGCTCTCCTTTTCCATTTGTGGGTTATATCATAGGAGAGGTCTCATTGTAATAGTCCTATTTTAGAGATTGACTTTCGGTAAAGACTAACTCGTTTCAATTCCTTTCAAGAAAATTTCAGGGTCATTTACTCGGATTTCACCAGAGAGAAGTTTTGGAAGCAGAGAGTTTCTTATCGAAGTTAAGTTATCGATCTCCCAATTGGTGGATATTACTTTATCCAATATGGGCAAAATAAGAACATTCAAAGATTTTAAGAGATTGTTTTTAGGTATTAGCACCTTAGCTTCGTCCAAGTGCTTCCTTTGAATATGGCCCATTGTAGTGGCTTTATTAGCTGCAATTTCTCTGAATGCATTTAAATGAAACCTAATCCAAAAATAATAAAACCATTTGGGGTAATTTTCTGAATGAACTTTAAATATATGCTGATTGAGAGCTCCTTTTCCCCCTCCCCAAATCACTACTGCTAAACTTCCCGACCAAGAGAAAAGAATATCTCCATTCTCGACAATAAATTCTTCTGGCAATTTTGTATTTGCTTTGTCTGCCCCTTCAGTAGATCCCTTATTTAGTTGAGCAATTTTAATAACGGGTAAATATTCTTCCCCAACCTGATAAGGATATTTTTGAAGTGCCAAACCGTTCGTGAATTTCGCTATCTTATTAAGCCCAGCTATCTCCCACCCCTTCGGAATCTCCCCCAGTTCCGAATCCTCAAAGCTATCCGGGAACTGGTCTTCAATTTCCTTGGGCAGTCCTGTGGGTCTTCCTTCCATTTTCGCCCGCACCGGATCGAAGTCCACGAACCAGGACTTAAAAAGCGCCTGGGCCATGGCTTCTAACGTTTCGTTCATGCGGCGGTTGAGTTCAATTTTGTCGTCGAGGGTGCCGAGAATGTGGGCTATGGCTCGTTGTTCTTCAATATTAGGTAATAACAATCTCATTGTGCGCGCCGAACCAACATTGAAATGTTGCTGCACAGCCCCAACAAGATAGGCGGCTACATAGTGCGAGGCGACCGAGTTAACGTAGTACGCAAGGAATCTCGGGTCAAGTCCTATTCCGCAGCGAACAATGACTAGATCTGCACAATTCGCTATGGGGAGCCAATCTGGAATCACAGCACATACGCCTGGTTTGCCAGTTCGAACAATTACAACGTCACCAGGTGCAAGGGCAGACTTTCCTAAGCGTTGGTGGAACTCTGGGGTAATGTATTTTATATCCTGAGTGTTGACCTTAAGATAATCGACATTCTGCGAGCGCAGATAAGGGACTCCCTCTCTCACATACTCTAAGGCCATTGGGCCAACATGACCCACCGTGATCTCGGAGGCCATATCTTTCAGAGAGACTTCTCGCCAATTACTCTCCACACCCATGCTCCTTAACATTTTCTAAAATTGTTTTATATGTGATCTTTAAACCTTTAAGAAAAAACCAAATTTATGTAAACGTTTTTTAGATCAAAAACCAAAAGGAAGGCCAACCTTACACTCATATAGAATGCTATCAAGTCTAACCCTGATTGTTTGCTGAAACTTGTGACAATTTTTGAATATGACTGAAACACAGCCGTGGACACCTGCAAATCTCTCACCGGTCCTCGCAGGAAAAATATGCTGCTTTAAGGTGAGTCAGTGGAGATCACTGGTTGGGTTTCTTCTGGTTTTTGTTTCATTTGACCCCTAAATCCCCAGTAGACCCTTGAAGGAGTTGGATATCCGATACTTTGATTTCCCCAGAAAGAAGTTTGGGCAGGAGAACGTTGCGTAAATTTGAAAGCGAATGAATTGTTTGATCATTATACTTGACATAAGAATCAACTACAGATAATTCTAGAAATATTTATTCTATATTTATTTCTTATTATTTATAATAAATTTTAAATTTTCAGATCTAAGAAAAGAAAGGTATTGTGACTTTTCATGAACTTTATGAAAAGTTTCTTTTGCGGAATTGCAAAGATCTTTGAGAGTAGATTCAGAATATTCTTCTTGTTTTATTTTGTTTTTATCATTTACTTTTGATCTTATACTATAAAATTTTTTATCTTGTTTAATATAATAAGAATGAACTAATTGATTTCTTTGATCTCCTAATTCTAATGCAGAATCGAAGGATTTCTTTAACTCTTTTATAGAATCTCTATAATCATCAATCTTGCTAATATAAAATGGGTCTTCTTTTGATATAAAATAATTTTCACTATGATTATTAATAAAATTTTTTAAAATTATCACCTTTTTACTAAAAGGAAGTTCCTCAATTATCACAGAAGCCAAAAACCAAGGACTAGTGGATGGATCCTTAAATTCTATCTGATTAAATGGAGGAAGAATAAGGCTCATTAACGTAAATTCTACTGAAAATTCTAATTGAGAAAAATTATGAATAAATTTTCCAATTAAAAAATATTCTTTTTCTGATAGATCATAATGGCTCAATTCACACCTAATATTCTTAATATTTTTATAATGTTTTTGGCTATGTTCCAGTAATAAAATGGTATATCATGGGTTCCTGAAACTCAAGGAGGTGTATGGATGAACCCACGAGACTTCAAGGAACTGCGCCGGTCCACTCGAGATCTGACGCCCCAGCAACGCCATATTCTGGTCGAGGATCTCCGGGAATCGACGCAAACGGAGAATCCTGTCCTCACACAGATCGACCAGAGCTTCTCCGAACATCCCCGTTGCCCCCACTGCCAACATGAACACGTGTCCAAATGGGGGAGGGTCAAGGGTCTCCAGCGGTATCGATGCATGGCGTGTCACCGCCAGTTCACCCCGCTCACGAACACGCCTCTGTCCGGCCTCCGGAAACGGGAGAAGTGGGGCGCGTACCTCGAAGCGATGGAGGACGGCCTGTCGGTCCGGAAGGCAGCCGAACGGATCGGGGTGAACCACAAGACCACCTTTCTCTGGAGGCACCGTTTTTTAGCCGGTCCCGCGAAGGAGAAACCGACCCTCCTTCGGGGGGATCGTGGAGTCGGACGAGACGTTCATCCGTCGTTCCCGAAAAGGGGAGCGACACCTGAAGCGTCCGGCCCGGAAACGGGGAACCAGGGCTCCTAATACAGGGATGGACCCCAACCACTGGGTCCCGGTTCTGGTGGCCCGAGACCGGAGTTCCATCACCACAGACGTCAGACTCTCAAAAACACACTGCTTCCCGTCCTGGACAAGGACGCCGTTCTCTGCCACGACGGTCTTCCCCAATACTTCACCCTGGCCAAGGAAACGGGGATCTCCCACCGGACGGTCTATGCGGCCCATGGAAAACGGGTAGTCAAGGGCGTCTTCCACATCCAGAACGTCAACGCCTACCACAGCCGATTGAAAGAATGGCTGGAACGGTTTCACGGTGTGGCCACCAAATATCTCCCGAACTATCTGGGATGGAGACGGTTCCTGGAGATGAAGATCCCCGCTGTTCCTTTCTCTCGGGCGATCCTCCATGCGATCGTGGCTCCAAATCGACTTCATTCGTTTACTGGAACATAGCCATGTTTTTTATTAAATAAAAATATTAAAAAATAAAGAGTTAGAATGATGTTTATTTGAATATAAGAAAATAAATATTGGTTTATTAATTTCTTAATATAGAATTTTAAGATTTGTTGTCTACCTAAAATCCTTCAACGGTCAAGCCGGTTTCAAAATATACATGCATTTTGACTTGTCCCATTATTGTTTTTCAATCTCACAACTGCCTCCAAGTCCTTTAAAGGTTTAAGGTTCTAGATAATTCCCTTGACTTTCTGGATCGAGGTCCTAAAGTTTAATGCCAAGTTTACTGAGATTAATTAGGATCTCCTTCTCTAACCGCCCACTCTCTTCAAACTGTTCCTTCAGCTGAGCCGTCAGCCTCTTCATTTTCTCCTCAAACGGCTCTCCGTCGTCTTCCACTTCCTCCGCTCCCACATACCGTCCTGGTGTCAGAACATGACCATGGCTTCGAACTTCTTTGAGTTTGGCACTCTTGCAGAATCCCTGAATGTCTTCATAGGTTCCGGTTCCGTCACCCCGCCAGTTGTGGTAGGTGTCGGTAATCCGGGCAATATCCTCGTCGGAGAGGTCCCGGTGGGTCCGGTCGGCCATGAATCCCAGTTTCCGGGCGTCGATAAAGAGAATCTCCCTGCTTCTGTCTCGAAGGGGTTTTCCTTCCAAGCCTTTGCCGTTTTTCTTGTTGCGGGAGACAAACCAGAGAGACACGGGAATCTGTGTCGAATAGAAGAGCTGTCCCGGCATGGCCACAAGACAGTCCACAACGTCCGCTTCGACCATATTCTTTCGGATCTCACCTTCCCCGCTTTGGTTAGAAGAGAGAGATCCGTTAGCCAAAACAAATCCCGCTACCCCATTGGGGGCCAGGTGGTAAATGAAGTGTTGGACCCAGGCAAAGTTGGCATTACCAGCGGGAGGAACCCCATAGGACCACCTCTTGTCCTCCCGAAGCCGTTCTCCCCCCCAGTCGCTCGAATTGAAGGGCGGATTGGCCAGAATGTAGTCGGCTTTGAGATCCGGGTGCAGATCCCGGTGGAAGCTGTCAGCGTTTTCTTGTCCCAGATTGGCGGCAATTCCCCGAATGGCAAGATTCATAGCAGCCAGTTTCCAGGTCGTATGGTTCGACTCCTGACCGTAGATACTGATATCCCCGATCCGCCCCCCGTGGACCTCAATAAATTTCTCCGATTGCACAAACATGCCGCCGGATCCACAGCAAGGATCGTAAACCCGTCCCTTGTAGGGGGCCAGCATTTCCACCAAAACCCGAACCACAGAACGGGGCGTATAGAATTGTCCCCCCTTCTTCCCTTCGGCACTGGCGAACTGGGAGAGAAAATATTCGTAGACCCGTCCCAGCATGTCCCGGGAGCGTTGTTCCTTATCTCCCAGACCAATGGTTCCCACCAGATCGATCAGTTCACCCAAACGCTGCTTGTCGAGTCCCGGGCGGGCATAGTCTTTGGGAAGGACGCCCTTCAAAGACTTGTTGTCTCGTTCGATCGCCACCATGGCGTCGTCGATCACCTTGCCGATTTCGGGACGCTTGGCGTTGG
>CAZXLU010000085.1:0-5814 GCA_964641875.1 Candidatus Woesearchaeota archaeon
AGACTGCATGGACAAAAAGACAAAGGAGATGCAGGAGCAGTTAAATTCCTACATACAGTAGTTCCGAAGGTAGATTTTGTCAAATCTGCTTTACAGAATGCTTATAGGAGATTACTAGTTGGGTTTTACGTAAATTGTTTCTTCTAGAATAACATTTAAATTTTAGTTCGTTTTGTCAAATAATAGAAGGCTGTTTAAGTAACTTCCTATCTAGAATAGGTATGACAGGAAGGCACTATACTGAACAGGAAAAAGTTAAGATAAAAGCAATGATTCAGTCTGGTCTAAGCAAGCGTAAGGCTGCCGAAATCCTTCATATTGCACCTAGTACCATCTGGCGTTGGAACATCTCAGCAACTTTCAAAAATAAAGTCTATTCGAGAGAAACTAAAAAGGAAGCAATAAGATTATATAAATCTGGACTTTCTAGGCTTAAAATCTCAATAAGCTTAGGAGTTGGAATGCACGCCCTGAATCATTGGCTCGGTAAGAGTAGGGATGGCAGAGAATTCAAGATATATCCAATATCACTTAGAAAGCAAGCTAGACGATTAGCTAAGTCCGGAGTCTTAAAGACTGAAATACCAAATATATTAAAAGTAAGCTATCCTGCAGTTGTCAGATGGACTTCAGATATAAAACAAGACAAAAGCAGAGTGAGCGGCAGATATTTTAAATTGTTATGTAAGCTGATAAATGATGGATTTATACTAATACCTCGAAAAGACCTCAAAATATATAGGATATTGAAAAGAGATGCGGATATAAGAAGTGTAATCTTCGGGAGATATGCATTACTGTTCATTCATGGTAGAGAGGCGGTTGCTGAGAAGGCACTCATATCTAAATCAAAAGTTATAAGTAAGAGAAGATTAAATATGGTAAAGACTATATTTAGAAATAAATGGAGTGAAAAGACAAATGGAAATAATTATCAATAAAGATCGTCTTTTAGAAGTTTTATCTGAAGCCGAAAATAGCAAAGATCTTATAGAGTTACGCAGAATAATTTCTGATATAAATTATTCAATTGAATCTAAATACGATAAACTATTTTTGCTTAATATAAGTGAAAATGGCGATACGATAAAATACAATAAGGATCTTATACTATCAGACTTAAAACAAATATTAGAATCACAGACTCAAGAACGGGCCAGGTATTATACGACTCGTTTAAAGAAAAGTATCAGTGAAATCAAAACCAGCAAAATTAATGATATTAATCTGAATCGCTGGAAAGAATATTCGGATATAATAACCGACAGCCTTTGGATATGGCCTAAAAGAGACAATTCTGGAGCACATAATGCGGGTTATTGGGGTAATTTTGTACCACAGATACCGTATCAAGTTATAACACGTTATACAAAAAAAGGGGATTGGGTATTAGATACTTTTTCTGGAAGTGGAACTACTTTAATAGAATGTAAGCGGTTGGGGAGAAATGGCATCGGAATAGAATTAAATCCAAAGGTTGCAGAGGATTCTAAATTACTTATAAACAGCCAGAAGAGCGAGTTTAATGTTTTAACACAAGTTATCGTTGGCGATAGTCAAAAAATTTCAACAGAAGAAATAACAAAATACATCCCTAATAAAAAAGTACAACTAATAATAATGCATCCACCTTATTTTGACATAATAAGATTCAGTAAATCAAAGGAAGATTTATCTAATGCTGACAGCTTAAGTTCTTTTCTCCAGATGTTTGGAAATGTAGTCAAAAATGTAACAGATTTGCTTGAGAAAAACAGATATTTAGTTTTGGTAATAGGTGATAAATATTCGAAAGGAGAATGGATTCCATTAGGGTTTTTAACCGCAATTGAAATAATAAAAAATGGGTACACGTTGAAAAGCATAATTGTAAAAAATATAGAAAATACTTTAGCAAAAAGAAATCAAGAAGATTTGTGGCGTTATCGTGCACTCGTTGGAGGGTTTAATATTTTTAAGCATGAATATGTTATGGTCTTTAAGAAGACGGATAATAAAGGACAAATTATAACCGACGTACTTAAGAATTGGAAAGTAGTATAACAAAACATTTAGTTTTATACTTTTTAATGCCTGCTTTATGTTTAAAATCAAATTCTAATTCTATTGGCTTACTAAAATCTAAGTCATTCAACGCCGCCTTTATTCTCTCTAAGGACACATCTTGATCCAAGTAAACGATTAAAAGACGAGGTTCTGATCCAAAACGTTCTTCAGATTGATACTCATACAAGTACTTTGCAACTTCTTCTGGGTGTGTCTTTGCTTGTTCTCGCCAATTTTCTCCGTACTTTTTTTGAAACTGAGTTGTTGGAGATGCAGCGACTTTTTGATCGAAAGCTTCTCCTTCTATAAAATAATCAGTACCTCTTCTATGAGCTAATGTTGGTAATATCTCTGAATTTCTTTCAAAAATCTCTGTCTCCATAAAATCGTTTCTGGCAGTGTTTAATTCCTTCATGCGTCTGTATTGTACAGCCGCTAATTCCACTTTTTTGTCTTTTTCTTTATCATCTAACCCATTTTGGTTATTTATCTCCTGAACTAGGGTTTCAAATTGGCCCTGAGAACAAGGCCACTTTATAGGACCCAATTTGCTTGTATCCCATCTTTTTATTAGTTCTTGGTATAATGATTCTGCATTTTTTCCGTTCTTGTACTTTTCTGTTTCTTTGAACATCTCTCTTATAATTTTTAATCCGCTCTTATAATTCCACGAATCTACAATTGCTTTTTCCCAGTATCTTTTTTTATTAAATTTATTATTCAAAAGACTGTCTTTATTTAATTTACTTAGTCTTTCCAAATATTTTTCAGCATTTGATCTTGAAGAAAAAATCTTTTTTACGGTTTTTTCATCTATACTCTTTTTTATGTCCATCATATTAGCTGAAATCGCAAAACATAAATACTTTAATTTTCAGAATCGCAAGAAAATAAAACTTATATAATAAATATAGTTATGAAAACACCGTTTGTAATTGTTTTGGAAGGTACAAGATAGAGACAATCATCCACGTTTTCCATCTGTGATGCGTTCCCATCATAAAATATACATCATGTGTATTCTTTATCCACTCAAATTTTTGTTTCATTTTTTGCTTAATCTCATCTTTATTTTTAGTTCTTTTTATTATATTTCTATAAAGTTCATTTACTTCCCAATCTAGTATCTCCATCTTATGTGGCCTATTTTCACATGAGCAGCCAGATTTATTAGAACATGTAAAAATATAATATGAATGTTGATCTAACTTTATCTTTTCACCAGCTGCTAATGAACCATTGCTCGTTAGTCTAACTTGATTGCTACTTGTTTCTGTACTTATTATTTCACACTCATAATCTATTATATCCGGTTTTATTATTCCAAGAGACGCTCCAGATTTTTCTATTTCTTTTATAGACGGCTTAACTAAAGGGCTTATAGTTTTTTTAAGCTCAATATTATCTATCTTCCTTATAATTTTAATTGTGCGCATATCGACTTTCCTACTTTCAATTCTTTGATCTCTTGGATATGTAGGAGATAAATCAATTTTAATCCAATGTTTTTTATGAAATGGGATACCACCCCCATTAACATAAGGTTTAAATGGTACTGGATAAAGGCGTCTAAATTCATTAGCATCATTTATTCCAGCAACGCAAACGGTTTGAAAATATTTTTTGCTATCTTCTGGAATTGCCCTACATAAAATCAAAACGTTTTCTTCCATTTTATACTATAAATCAATTCCTTTAAGTCCACTTTTCTCTAAAGCTAGTGCGATTCTATGCCTATGGCATTTCGTTGGATCAAATTCTGTGCACATTATTGCTATTGGAAACTCCATACTTTTTTTATTTAATTTTTCCTCTAAAACGCTTTCGCTAAGTACATTTTTGTCATACCATTTAAAGAACCAATCATAATCTAAGCTCTGAGCTAGTTTTTGCCTAATTTCGTATGGTACGCCTAGTTGTGGTATATGTACATATTTTATGCTATTCTCCTTCATTAACTCCGAGAGCGAGTTTTTATTGAACTCTGGTTTATATTGACTCAAGGGAGTATCTCTCACATCTACAAGCGTTTTAACTTTCGCTTTTTTCAATAATTTTAAAAATTGTTTTATGTCCCATTCTCCGAAACCTATTGTGTAAAAATCTTTTTTGTCTGTACGTTCTAAATTCCATATACTTTTATTAAAAGCTTTTACATTAAAATTCTCTTGTGGCATTTCAGTTCTGCCACTTGCAATTTTGTTTATACGTTGAATTAAACCTTCAGAAGTTAATGTTCCCTTTTTGGATAGTTTTACTGCGTCTTCTATCGCTTTATTCTGTAAGTCTGGTCTTTGTATTTCAATTATCCTTTCAGCAACCTTAGGTTCTAAATTGCCCTTTATAATTTCTTTTTTAATAGCTTCTGGTGATTTTTTAATTATATCTATATATTCTCTTATTTTTCTGCCACCCAAGTCCTTTTTTTCTGCTGTTTTTAATAATTGTAAACGTTCCTCTTCAGGAAGTCCTATAGTTTCTTGTATTACCGTTGTTGATACATTTGTATCTACTTTTTGTCGTACTGCGGATTCGTCGTACCATTTCTTAATGCTAATCTCACTTATTCCAGTTATTTTAGAGAGCTCTGCATAAAATCCTTTTTCATTTAGGTCTAATTTTTTAGCCTTTCTTATTCTCTCCAACGATTTTATTTTCTCTGCAACGGTTAAATCTTCTCGATGTACATTCTCGATTAGTGCATCTACTAATAGCTCTTCGTCGCTGATGTTTTTTATTATTGCAGGAATACGTTTTAGACCAGCAACTTGTGCGGCTTTCCAACGTCGTTCCCCAGAGATTATTTCAAAATTATCATCTTTAGGTCTAACAACAATTGGCTGTAATAAATCTACCTGTTTTATAGATTCTGCTAGTTCCTCTATTTTTTCTCTATCAAAGAATTCTCTTGGCTGTAGTGGGTTTGGTTTTATTTTATTAATTGGTATTTCTTTTAGTTCCATGCTGATTTAGTCACATTTTTTTATATAAAAAGGTTAGTCCCCTAATTTCCAGATTAATTTCTTATTAATACGCTTTCGTTGCAAGCCAATTTCTTTTGTAAGCCGTCTAACCCAAATATTGTTTGGGACTTTTTGAAATAGTTTTAGTTTTGCTCTTATCTCTTCCCAACTAAGACCTGTACTTTCTTCCTGTAGTAATTTTTTTATTTTATCCCTAAATTCTTCATAAGTAATATCCTCTGATTTAGTAATTAATAATTCCATGCCATTTACCTTAGAAGTTAGTGGTGTGCCAGCTCCCCATCCTAATTGTTTTACATTTTTAGGCGGAACGGTTATAATCCATTTGTCATATCGTTTTCCAGATGCTTTTCTAGATAATTGTTTTTGTAAACGCATATATCTAAGATTAGGTACCTATTATTTAAATAGTTTTGTGCAGCAGAAACCTATCGTACTTTAAATTTTAGGTACCTAAAAGGTTAAATACTATTAGGTACCTATTATAAGTAGGTACCTAAAATGGACAAGAATAAAAAATATATTGAAAATTGTCTTTCTTTTGGTTGCAATACTGTCTCTTTGATACTTAAAGGATTAGTTATTGGATCGGGTATAAGTCCTCGAAGGACTTTTTCTAAAGATAGCATGTTAAAAGCGTGTCTCCTTTTCAAACTTAAGCACATAAAATCCTATAATGCCCTTGTCAATTATCTTCGCAACAGACCAGATGAAGCAATCTTACTTGGCTTCGACAAAAATGGCACAGAAGTAAAACTTCCAACTCGTCAGGACATTTGGCATT
>CAZXLU010000086.1:0-5810 GCA_964641875.1 Candidatus Woesearchaeota archaeon
TTATAATGTATATATGGTTTATTATAGTATATAAGCTTTAAGGTTTATATACTATGCGGGATAATATAATAGGTATATTGATTTATATGTCAAAAGAAACGGCGCCGCCTTGGTTAGTAAAAAGATATATGAAACTATGGGATAAATTTAAGGATAAAAGCTTCTCATTCGAAGACGCAAAGAAAACACTTAAAGAAGACAATAAATTTCTAAGTGTAGTATTGTCAGAAATGAAAAATGAGGGATGGCTTACATTGGAGCTTGATCCTGAAGACGCAAGAAAAAGGCTTTACAAACTACTTTCACTGGAAGAAGTAATGAAGAAAACGGCAGAAAAGGCGGTTAATGTCTTTAAAATGGAAAGCCAAGAAACTACGCAAAGATCTACTATAAATATTGGTAACATTAAAAGTGGTAGGGATACAAATATAAATTCCGATATAAAACAAAAAAAGAAGGACGAGGAATAAGAATATGGAAAACTTCAACGAAATGCTAATTGACTTATTAAAGAAGGATTCAAGATTTATAGACAAAGAAGATAATATTTTAAGGAGCAAGATTATCGATGCTGCATTAAACGCAGATAAACCACTTATCTCTTTGCTATTAACAAACAAAAAAGTAAAGGATGCTTTCTTTAGTGAAGTATCCGGTTATTGGATTTTTGAAGCAAATAAGTTCATAGATTATATACAGGATAAAAACTTCCTTAACGACTCATACACCAAATATAGAAATAAAATAGGCTTAACAATAGACGGCAAATTCCTAAACGAACGTAACGAGGTTGCACTGGCTTTTCCATTTAAAGACTGCATTTTAGAAGGCGGTCAAACTGTACAGGAAAACAATAGGAAAGAGATATTCTTTAACGAGATACTGGCACAAGATGAAATTGATAAATTACTCGCTAAAAAAGTACTTATTAATTTCAAAAGATACACCGAGAAAGGAGAGGAGAAAGTTGTAGATTTTAAAAGAGACCCCGACGGGACAATTAGAGAAAATTTGATAATAAAAGGTAATAATCTCCTAGCTTTACACACGATAAGAGACCAGTTTAAAGGTAAAATTAAACTTATCTATATAGATCCACCATACAACACAGGAAATGATGAATTCAATTATAATGACAATTTCAACCATTCTACTTGGCTAACTTTTATGAAAAATAGACTTGAAATAGCTAAAGAATTATTGAGAGATGATGGTGTAATATTTGTTCAAATTAGTGATAGAGAGGTAGCGTATCTGCATGTATTATTAGATGAGATATTTACAAAAGAACAGTTTATTAATAAAATAACTATAAAGGTTAGAGCTCCAGCTGGATTCAAAACTGTTAATCAAGGATTATTCGAATCGGCGGAATATATACTAGTTTATGGAAAGAAAAAAGATAAATGGAAATATATTCCACAGTATGAAGCTTGTGAATATGATGAAAATTATAAATTTATAGTAACAAATAAAACATCTCCTATAAAAGACTGGAAAATAGAAAACTTATCCGAGTATGTCGCAAAAAAACTTGGATTCAAAGATTCTAAAGATGCAACGAAGAAAATGGGGAGAAAAATATTTATTAGCGAGATAGGAGAAAAAGCTCTTGAATATGCTGACAGAGTCTTCCGTTTTACCGCAATAAATAATGATGCAGGCAAGGAGACATTAGCCGCAAAAGATGAATCATTGAAGAAAAGAGATTCAATCATTTTAGTCAAAAGAAAAGATAAAGAGGATAGATTAATTCTAAATGGAGAACTTATGACATTTTATGAGAATAAAGTTATGGTATTGGATGGGATAAAAACCCCAACTAACTTATTAACGAATATATGGATGGATATTGCTTGGGAGGGAATTGCTAAAGAAGGCGATGTAACCCTAAATAGAGGAAAGAAACCTGAAAAATTATTAAAAAGAATAATTGATTTATCAACTGAAAAAGAAGATATTGTCCTTGATTTTTTTGTTGGTAGCGGAACAACTTGTGCTGTAGCTCATAAGACGGGGCGTCAATATATAGGGATCGAACAACTTGATTACGGAGAAAACGACAGCGTAAATAGGCTAAAAAATGTAATTAAAGGCGATCAAACCGGTATCTCCAAATTAGTAAATTGGAAAGGCGGTGGGGATTTTATATATTTAGAATTTGCAAAATACAACCAAGCTTTTATAGATAAAATTGATGATGCAAAGTCAACTGATGAATTATTAAAAATCTTAAAAGAGATAGAATATAGAGCTTTTTTGAAGTATAATGTTGATTTAAAAGAATTAGATAGCAGATTAGATGAATTCAAAAAATTAACATTAAAAGAACAGAAAGAGACATTAATATCAATAATTAACAAAAATCAACTTTATGTAAATTTATCCGATATAGACGACTCAAGATTTAGTATAAGTGACGAAGATAAACAACTTAATAAAAAATTCTATTCTCAGTAAAATGGAAGATAAACCATACTTATACAAAGAGTTCGAGGGAATGAAGAGACTTGGAGGATTAAATTTAAGCGTGCCATCTTATGTAAAAGATAATCTCAATCCTGCCTTTCCTTTGAGGGGTTATCAAATTGATGCTTTCTCTAGGTTCTTTTTTTATTATGAACATTACCCAGAGAGAAAAATGCCAATGCACTTGCTATTTAATATGGCAACTGGAAGTGGCAAAACGTTGATTATGGCAGGGTTAATTTTATATCTATATGAAAAGGGTTACAGAAATTTTCTGTTCTTTGTAAATTCTACGAATATAATTGAAAAAACAAAAGACAATTTTCTAAACGACGGTTCCTCAAAATACTTATTTAATAAGCCTATAAAATTCAACAATAAACAAGTAAGTATAAATAAAGTTGAAAATTTTGAGGGAGTGAACAAAGATAACATAAACATTATTTTTACTACAACCCAGCAGCTTCATACGGATCTTCTCAACCCAAAAGAAAATTCTGTTACATTTGACGATTTTAAAGACAAAAAGGTGGTTCTAATTTCCGATGAATCGCACCACATACAGGTTAAAACAAAAAATTTACTTAATATCGAAGACAAGGAACCAAATTGGGAAAATACAGTTGAAAGCGTATTCTCGCAAAATGAAAATAACATTTTAGTTGAATTTACCGCTACAATGGATTTTATGGATAAAAATATAGAAAATAAATATCTGGACAAGGCAATAATCAGATACGATCTAAAGTCTTTTAGAAATGACGGGTACTCTAAAGACGTTAAAATACTTCAGGCAGACTTAGATAGAAAAGATAGAATGCTTGTGGCAATTTTATTAAACCAATACCGGCAGGATGTTGCTGCGAAATATAAGATAAATTTAAAGCCGGTAATTCTGTTTAAAGCCCAAAAAACAATCGAGCAGTCCAAGGAAAATAAGGAGCTATTCAATAAATTGATAGCTAATCTAACTGTTGAAGATATTGAACATATAAAGGCTAAAATTGTTATCCCAGAGATAACAAGAATATTCAGATTCTACGAAAGCCAAAAAATTGACCTTAACACAATTGTACAAAAACTTAAAATAGGTTTTGCGGAAGATAAGTGTCTAAGCGTAAATGAGGAAATAGAAAAAGAAAAATATCAATTAATTGTTAATTCATTAGAAGACAAAAATAACCAGATAAGAGCGATATTTGCAGTGCAAAAGTTAAATGAAGGGTGGGATGTACTTAATCTATTTGATATCGTCCGATTATATGAAACCAGAGACGCCAGATACAGTAAAGTAGGTAAAACCACTATTGCCGAAGCGCAATTAATCGGTCGAGGCGCAAGATATTTCCCATTTTCATTGAATCCAAACCAAGACAAGTTCAAGAGGAAATATGATAAAGATTTGAATAATGAGCTTCGCATTCTAGAAGAACTACATTACCATAGTTTAAATGAGTCTCGTTATATATCTGAAATAACAAAGGCACTAGTAGAAACCGGAGTAATGGATGATAGAACCGTAGAGAAAGAGTTAAGACTAAAAGAAAAATTCATAAAATCAGATTTTTATAAAAAGGGAGTAATTTATATAAATAAAAAGGTGGCTAAAGACTATTCTCATGTAAGATCATTAGAGGACATTGGCATAATGGACAAAGATTTTAGATACGAAATACCTACACTAAAAGGTAAAATAACGGGCGCACTGAGCAATCAAACGCAGGATAGTTCAAGTGTCACAATTGAGACTAGGACACTAAAAATAAGAGATATACCTCAACATATAGTCTTAAATGCGCTAGCAAGAAAAGACTTTTTTAATTTTGACGCAGTAACCAAGTATCTCCCGGGCATAAACTCTATATTAGATCTTCTTATTAAAAAACAGTACCTATCAGATCTTAACATAGTCTTTTATGGGTTAAAACAAGATTTAAAAAATATATCAAATGAGCATTTATTCAGGGCTGTATTAAATGTACTTGATACCATAGAGATTAAATTTAACCAGAATAAAGTTGATTATACTGGCTCAGAACTTTATCCTGCGAAGATCAGTAAAATATTCTATACTAAAACGCTAAATATAATAAAAGGTAGCGAAAGAGAGAACGGTCAAGAAGAATTTGTGAGAGAAAAAGACTGGTATGTTTTTAATGCAAATTATGGTACCAATGAGGAAAAAGCGCTGGTACGGCTAATTGATCGATTAATAACTGAAAACTTCTCAAAAGAATATAAGGGGATATACTTAATACGTAATGAATTACACTTTAAAATTTATAATTTCGATGACGGGCGGGCATTTGAACCGGATTTTGTTATGTTTATGGAGAAAAGCGACGGTAAAAAACTAATTTACCAGTTGTTTATCGAACCGAAGGGTGGCTTTATAGAAGCAAAAGATAAGTGGAAAGAAGACTTCTTGCTGAGTATAAAGGAAAAATTTAAACCTAGCAAAGAAATAAAATTAATAGAAAATTTGGAGTATAAAGTTATTGGTTTACCATTCTACAATGAAGGCGATGAAAATACCTTTAAAGATGAATTACTAAAAAGCGTGTAAATTTAAGATATTTAAGCTAGAACAGTCATAGAAATATATGGATGATGAGAATTTTAGGAAGATGTGCGGAGATTTTGAAGGGAGATATAATCAACAGAGAAAGGAATGTATTTTAGGTTATAACTCTTACGACAAAATGAAGAGATTACAAGAAGCTTTACAAGGATATTCTAAGCTAAATATAGGAAACATACATTCAGATAGGGACACTAACCTAGACAGTTTTGACACTTTCGATGAGATATTTAATGAAAACGGGACTTTGGCCATAAGAAGACCTAATATTGTTAATATTTATAATTCTGTTGTAAAGTTAAATAAATAAAGAATCAACTTCTTAAGCGTAATGATTTAAGGACTAAGAACAGAAATAAATGGACAAAGTTCTTTCCATGCCTCGGAAGAATCATCGAAATCTGATTTATTTTTTGTATAAAGATGGATATCATTTAAACTTAACTTATTAAGAAGTATCAGCTGGGCAAGGATTACTGCATCCTTACCTTTATTAATCTTTTTAGATTCTATTTCTTCTTTAATAGAATTGACTTCGTTATGTTTTTCTTTTACTGTGTCCTGAGACGGTAAGAGTTTTATATCTGGCCTATAAAACCTAGCAACTCTTTGCTTAAGTGAATCCTCTATAGTTGTAATTGCTAAACCATAATTTTCACTTTTTTGGACAAAATCAATTAAATTTCCGAACGCATTGGCTAATGATTTATTTGGACCCCCATCTATAGTATTTTCGAGTTCCTTATAACTCTCGATAAAT
>CAZXLU010000087.1:0-5744 GCA_964641875.1 Candidatus Woesearchaeota archaeon
CTGAAGTTACTTAACATGTGTTGTAAATTCAGGGACGCTATATTTAGTCCCACCAGGATTTGAACCTAGGTTTTTGGGTCCAAGGCCCAATGTGCTTGACCACTGCACTATGGGACTACGATGTGTTGTTATATAATGTCATCTTTTTTGTGTGCTCCTTCTACTGTATATGATGTCAGCCTTAATTTAATGTCCTCGTCATCACTCTCCCGTATGTCGTCCAGGATGTTGTCACTTTCTAATGATTCGAGCATTGTATAGCTCAACAGTTTCTTCTTGTCTTCTGTCACTTCTATGTTGCTGTCTTCCAGAATTATTTCGGAAGCTTTCATTAGTGCGTCTCGAATTGTTTTGTTAACCATCTACATCACCCTATATGATATCATCACTTTTACTGTTGTCTTCGTCCTCCTCTTTCATAAGCCTTATTGTCTCTTCATTTAAGGCATCTATTCTACTTGGATTGAAGGACACAACAGCATAATCAACTTCAGCTTCCTCTTCGTAGTGCCTCTCCATTTTCGTTTTCATTTTTTTGACTTCTTCGTTATTTGTTGATGCATATACTACAGCCACATCTGCTTCGTCACTGTCTTCAATCAACAGATAATATGTTTCGTCTTTTGCCATTTACATCACCTTATATAATATCATTGTTTTCTCCATTATTTCTTTTGTGGTATTGTTGGAGTCCTTCTTCGAATCCAGGCAAATCTAAACGTTTTGCCATATTCAATATCTTATCTACTTTTTCTGGGTAGTCAGCAATTTCTTGTTCGTCATCTTCTATTGCACCATACAGGAATCCGAGTTGCTCCATAAGTTTCTTCAACATGTGTGGGAATGTTTCGTCTTTTGCCATTTACATCACCAATCAACTTACTTGCACAAACTTAATTGTGAATTGCAATGATGTGCCACTCACCACATTATAAGGTCCTGTGGTATCACGCGAATACATTGTTCCACTACTTGCTGTTGTGGAGTTGAATGTCCCAACTTCACTTATTGCATAACTTGCTGTAAATGAGATTGTGCCAACAACTTCCAGTGTATCATCTGTTACATTTGTGGTTGTTACACTATTTGTTGAAGCTACTCTTTCAACTTCATCGCCAAGTGCTGTGTCAGTTGCCGCTGGTGTTGCTGTGCCAGTTCCAACTGCGATTGCATTTATTGCTGAAGGAGAAGATACATCACCAAGCAACGCCGCTCTTAATGCCAGTCCAGCATTGACAACGAGGTCGCGTTCTTTTGTTTCCTCTTTAATGAGGTTGCCATCTTTGTCAAACATCTTCACTTCCAATATGACATATTCTTTGTTTTCAGTTTGCATTTTATCACTGTTTGAATATAAGTGGGTGTTGTTCCAGATGTTGGGTCAGTCGTTGCGTGCACCGTTGCCAACCACATCTGGCACCCACAATAATTTGGTTTATACAACCAACATACATCAATGCGGGAGGTGTTGTTCCAACACTACAGTTTGCACCTCGCACCACACCTTGGATTTACGTGCGCTAGACAAACACATGTTGGCATCTCCCACATCTAGGTCGACCACCGTTATATTAGTGATGCTTTTTCTGATACTTTTTGTGGTATTCCTTTACTTTACTCTTGTGCTTATCCGCCCATCTCTTGTGGTATAGCTTTACTTTGTCCTTGTGTTTAGCCGCCCACTTTTGCTGTGGAGTCATTCCACTGCTACTCTTCTTTGCATGCTTACGCATGTGTCTTTTCATGTGTTTTCTTGCCATTTGTATCACCATTGTATTGATAACATCATTATATATATACACGTATAAATATAAATACGTTGCGGTGGGTCACAATTAATTAAATACTCATGATATTCGGTAAGTGCAATATGCCGCCGCAACACTTTGTTCGTATAGAGCAACACTCTGCACTGTCAGTGTTGTCCCGCTTGCCAGTGTAAATGCATTTAATGTTGAGTTGTAAACTATGTCAAGTGTTGGTGTTGTGTATGTTATATAGAGAGGCGAGTAGAAGTCAACTTTAATCCAGTTCATTGTTGCGTTACTAGCTACAACACTATCTGGTAGTTTTAGTGTTGTTGAATCGACTGTGAAGTAGTATATGTTGGCATCCTCAGCCGCTCCCAGTGCACTCACGTTGATGTTCTCTGTGTAGTTGGATGTGTAAGGAACTTGAACGTATCCAGCTGAAGTGCTACTCGTTCCATATACTTGTTGGTCCAAAACATAAAATGTGTTACCAACCAGGAAGTTTGTTGTCAGAAAGTCATTTATGCTTCCGTAATATCTGAAGTTGGTTCCTGATGTGAGTGAGTTGACAGTTACTGTTGGTATGAGTAACAACTCTGTCAAATCTTGTATCACTGGGTTGCTATATTTAGAGAATTGCTTCAATGTGTATTGGAAGTAAATGTCAATTTCAACATTGTATGTGTTCTTAAAACTGACGTTGGTAATTGGGTAGTTCTCGAGATACTTGCCATACACATAGCTATTGAGTGTTATCTGTGAGTTGTATCCTGTGGTTGAATCGATAATTGATATTTCGATATCACCAGTAGCACCACTCGGAATGTCCTGTTGGTTGTTAATGTAGAATGTGGCAACAACCATTGTATTTGGAGGGAATATCATGTAGTTGTTAAGTGATTCTCCCGGCTGTAGTGTTATTATTAGCTGTTCACTTGCAATGCTCTTCACATAAACAGGAGTTACATTAGTAGGCTGTTTCTTTGTGAAGATGTTTGCAAATGGATTTGTTGCCACAATACCAACTCATTGCGTTCAGTATAGTGTAACTGTCACTTTGTTAGAGTATCCACTACCACTGTATCCGTATGCTACAATGTATGTTGTGGTGCTTGTTACGTTTTGTATTGCCGCCCACAAAGGACTTATTGCAGTTTCACTTTCTGTGTTTGACGAATCGATTGTAAACGTTCCGTTTGAACTAGCTACAAACGGAGATAACTGCAGTCCACCATCCATTGATACGAATCCTTTCTCGCCTGGTTTGAAATTATATCCATTTATTGTTATGATTTGTCCAGTATTGGGTGTCCTATTTATTGATGTTGGTGATACCTCAATGTATGCACCTCCACTCTGTGATGATGGTGTAGTTGTAGTTGTGGTTGTTCCTGATGTGTAGTTAAGCCACGAATTGATGCTGTTGAAGTATGATGTATTACCAGTGTAAAATGGATTCATTGTAATACCACTTGCTGGAATTGCCTTTAGTTTTGAGTAGTCGCTACTTGTCAATAGATACCATCCTGCACCCTGATATCCTTGTGTAAAGCTATACGGATTTGAATAGCTCCCTTCCAAATCAGTTGTAGATGGACCTACTATTGTCTTTAAGTATCCCTGCTGTTTAGCATAACTTACCAAACTCGATGAGCTACTGAAGTATAACGATTGACCATTTGGCATTATGTAGTAGTTTGGTCCATACCAATTAACACCCACGCTTGTAAGCCAATTGCCTGTTGCAACGCCTTGTGCTGTTGTTGGTTGTTTCGTGGTCTTTGTAGTTGTAGTGGTCGTTTTACCCTTGAACATTTCGTATGCAAGGACACTGCCTCCTATTGCCACTACAGCAACTATTGCCAACATATTTTCGTTATTCATTCGCTCACCAAAAATCATACTACTTTACCTACCTTTTCATACGCGTAATATCCAATTACACCCAATACAACTATTATTCCACCGACTATCAGTATTGTTATCCCGGATGCAGCTGCAGGACCAACTGTTTGTGCAAGTGGTTGATATATCGCATCTACTCCTTTAACAAACCAATTTAATGTTGCTACACCTATAGCATCCAAGAATGTGTATATCAATGCACCTCCAATACTTAATACATCAACACCCGGAATAACTGCTGTTGCTATTGCCAATGCCCATACAATAATACCAACGATTATACCCACAGTTGTGAATATGCTAAGTGTTTGTGTGGTGAAGCTGATTTGTGCATACTCGTTTGTTGCAGTGAATTTGACATTAGATAGTTGTGCTTGCGGGTCCTGCTTTGCCATTTCTGCAATGAACTTTGCAATGATGTTGCCAGTATAGTTATTCAACGCACTGAAACCCTCAGCTACTTTGTCTTCTATCCATCCAAGTGCATTATCACTCCAATATACTGTGTATGTGAAGTTACCAGCTTGTGCTATGTCGGTAGGTATGTTGCTGGTAACCTGCACACCTTGGTAATATGTTGTATAGGTTGACATTTGTATCACGCACTTAATTCTGGCTGACGATATTCGTAGTATGCCAGATATGTTACATAAACATCATATGTTGAAATTGTGGATGATTTAACACTGATGTTGTTTAGTTTTATTCCTTTCATTCTGTATTTAGTTTGAGTTGTATTGAGTCGTATGTATGAAACACCAGCAACACTATTTTTCACAACGCTATTTATATTGACAATTATATCACTTGTCGGTGAGCCATTGACCCAAATCACAACATCGTAGTATAAACTGAAATCAAATGCTTGTTGTAAGTTGCTACTATTCAGTATGACAGTTACAGGTGCTATCGCTAATCCTTTGGGTTGTTGTAAGCTTTCTTCCAATATCCCTTCTATTTTCTTCAACTCAACAATCACATTTTCGTTTTCGCCATCCATTCAATCACTTCATTTTTTTCTAAATCCAAGTTCTGTCACTTTGTTAACCGCGTCCTCAATTGTATCAAATCTTTCAGCCAACACTGCAACCTTTGAATTTATTGACATTAGGTATCCAAATACTGCCAACATTAGTGAGAACATCACCATATACACTGACGCTGAAAGTTCGACACTTGATGGGTCTGTAGTTGTTGCAACGATGACAATTATCAATGCAATTAACCACATTCCAGCTAATGCTGATAATATATACCACCTGTTAATAGCAACCATTTTATCCATTACGTCACCCATCAATACCCTTCAACTATTATATATCCTGTATATGCTGTTGTTGTGTCTGGTGCAATACTTATTGCAGTTGTTGTCACAGTAACACCTGGAACACTGGCTGAATTAACAGATACAATTGGAGTGTTGCTAAAAGCAATCGGGAACGTGTAAGTTTGGGCTGTTGTTGAGTCATTTTCATAACCATCTAAGTAAAATATTGCCTTTTTATAGCTACTACCTTGGAATGGCATACTCGCTATAATTGACCCAGCTGTTGTGCCTGTTATTGTAGTTTGTGTTGAACTTATATTTACCACAGATGCTGGAATTGCAGATGGCAGTTCAAGAGCTATGTTGTTGCCATTAACTTTTGCGGTCATTGTGGTGCTTGTTATACTAATAACGCCAGCAATTCCATTTAATGTTATAACTCTGTCTTCCAATACAGGTGAAGCACCAACAACAGATGATGATTGTCCTGTGATACTTTTTTCAACATTGGATATTGTTGAACTTCCTTCCTGACTTCCACTTGGTTTTGTTGCCATCTATATCACTCATACACTCGCGGTGCTACCAAACCTAATTGGTTTGACTCCGCCAATAGCTATTGGCTGTTGCATGTTTATAGTTCGTGCAAGTTGCGATATCTGTGATTGTGACATCTGCTTTACTTGACTTCTCACAGCTGTTTGTGTTGCGTTATTAATCGCCTGTTTCCCTGCTTGTGTAGCTATACCTACCAAATCAGGTAATCCAATTTTCGTTGTTTTTTGTCCTGCTATTGCCATTTTATCACCCTATATGATGTC
>CAZXLU010000088.1:0-5698 GCA_964641875.1 Candidatus Woesearchaeota archaeon
TGATTGCTTTCGAACATTTTCAGAAGCCTGGTAACATCGGGATTAAGAGGCATGTCGATCACGACTTTATCTTGTTAGCTTACAAAATACTTTGGATTATCTTAATTTGCTAAAAATGTGTGGATGGCTTATAGCAATAAATTAAGCTTCTTTTTTTAACACTTTTCTAATTTCGTCCAGGAATTAACGGAGACCTATACGAGAACATTCCATCAATACCCTTTGTGTTCTAAGATCATTATGATTCTCTAACATCAGGAACGATAATCAACGGGATACAGCGTCATTAATATTAATTCATAATAAATACTTCAAAAATAAATGTGGTATTGCATGCTTACAGGATGTTTCAGGGAAGTCGTCCAACAAACAATTTTGTTGTGTATTTCATCTGAACCTTCCCATCCTTCTGGAAAGTATCAAAAGCCCTCTTCATCCTTGCAACCATTTCCTGGTACCTGCTATCATCTTTGGGAAGACTATATGATGCTGATAGATATCTGCCAATTAGGCCATCAAAATCAAGTTCCTGAATATTAACGTATTGATAGTAGCCATAGGACCAGTTGAAGAATTGTGAAAGCGAATCCGAAGAAATAATGGTGCTTCCAGTTCCACGATATCCCTTGCTGTAGTGGGAAATGATATTTTCGTATTCCTTTGTGAAATCATCCTTGTTGTCACGATCATTCCAGACCAGGACAACAAGATATGGTGCCATCAGTATTCTTTTGAATTCTCTCTTGGTTTTATCCATATTAAACCAATGGAAAGCCTGACCAGCCGAAATCACATTTACGCTGCCATCATCAAGGCCTGTTTGCTCCGCGTATCCTCTCACAAAAACTGCATTCTGATAATCTTTTAGTTCGTTCTTTGCAATTTCAAGCATCTCTTCATTTGGATCTATGCAGTAGACTTTGTTCCCATTTTGAAGAAACAGTGCTGCAAGAATACCTGTGCCACATCCGACATCAGCCACCACCATGCTGTTTGTGAGACCATATTTTTCCTTTAGAATCTTCAATATTTCTGGGGGATACGAAGGTCTATATTTTGAGTAATTATCACTTTTGCCACTGAAAAGTTGATCCTTGGGTTCCATGATGACTATCGTGATCACAAAAAGGATATTAGGTTATCCTTAAGGGCATTAAATTTGAGTTTCTAGTGTCTTGACAACTTCCATATTCCATTTGCTAAGTCTGGTTCTTCCCTCCTAATCGGGATATTTACCATATTCGTATAATACCAGTATATCCTATTCTCTAAGTATGGGAAGAGTAAGAGTTCACTGTGATTTTGACATTATCTTCGTTATAATTCCCACAACGATAAAAATAATGAATAATATGAAGGTTATGATTATTTCAGTATTGCTGAAATAGTAAGAAAGTGCGTCAAGAACGAAATTTAACAAAATACCTGAGACCAGAGTAACCAATCCCATGCCATAGGTGATTACGGAAATCGTCTCCAGATACTTCATTCTCCAATCCTCTTTACGGTTTTTTCCTGAATGCCGCCAATCCTCCAACTATTGCTATGACAGCTACAACAACACCTATTATTATGTATAAAGTTGTTCCTGAGAAGGGGCTCTTTGATGGTTGTGTCACAGAGGATACCTTACTGAATGTAATATTCACAGTGACATTGGACCCGTTAACTGTAACGGAACCACTTGATTTTGATATGTTATATCCCGATACTGATCCGATGGAATATGAGTACGTTCCATTTGATACAGTGAATGATGTGCTGTTTGTTGATGTAGCTGATATGCTACCGTTAAATGTCACTGACCAGGATGTTCCAGACGGAAGACCCGTTTCCTTGAATGTTACAGTGTATTTTGTTACTGAATGAGGAACAGGGGAGAACGTTACGGATTGCGTGTAGTTTTTCCCATTCACTGTTATTGATCCAGAAGATGGTGACACAGTGTACCCCGCCACTGGTCCAATGGTGAAAGAGTATGTCCCGTCTGGTGCAGAAAATGTTATGATACTGGATGTTGAATTCTCTTCTGTACCATTAAACGTCACGGACCATAATGTGTCAGATTTTAAGCCTGATTCCTCAAAAATGACGCTATATCTTGAAACGCTGACAGATGAAAGGGAAAAGGTGAACTGATAATCTGTTGTGGATGATATGACAGAGGATTCGGAAGATGGGGCCACAATAATTCCTGAGATAAGAGGTGCAATCTGGAACTCAAGATCTGCAGAAACAGGTGCAAGGAAATATTCAGTGACGTTGGAAAAACCAAGGTGTGAGAATTCGCTAAGACCAAATGTATTGCTGTTAGAGGAACTTATCAGAGCGAGGGAATTCACCTCATAAATGAAATCGCTTTTAAATGTGATTTTTGCAAATTGAATTGAAGGAATTACAATGTTGCTTGTGGTACCAGATGATGAAACCGAAATGCTTCCAACACTGATTATTAGATCATTTGTGAAGACGGAAAGTGACTCAAAATTGAAATATTCTGTTCCCAATATTAAATATTCATGGTATGATCCTGCAGGTAAAATACCAGATATGTTAACATACTTACTAGATGACTCTACAGAAAGTTCAGATACAGTTAAATTTGACAAATTTCCTGTAACGGATGAAAATCCTGTTAAGTTCTTATTAATAGAATCAAATTCCACTGTATTGAATGTGTCCGGTAAAGACTGAATACCATAAAGTGGGTTTTTCAATGTAAGAGTATAATTAATCACCGTGGGAAAAGATATATTAAAATTATTGGATGATGCATTACTGCTAACATCAATTGATACATAATGTGAAAAATACTGTTCATAGTTTGCGGTACTCAATTGAAGCTCTATCAGCTGTTTCCCTCCCGGTAGATATATGTAGGAAAGGTTATCGCTGCTTGAATAGAAGTAAATGCCATTTATACGACCTGAATCATACATATCAGTGGTGAAATTTGAAGGAACATTTGAAACAGATGTATGGACAAGATACTCCGGCATGAAAGTAAAACTTACAGAATCCATTGAAGGGGTAAGATTTAAAGTCTCGTACTGCACTGAGTAAAATTGGTTCGTCAACTCTTCATACCCCTGTATCTGTAAGGTAACATTTGGTACTATCACTTTGTGCGTAGATAGAGGATGGTTGGAGCCTTCGGTTTGCCCAACGTATTGTAAAAGAGATTCTGCTGGAGAAGACGCGCCGATACAGTATGAAAAGTGTGATTCCGGCATAATATTTGATGCAGTGACTGAGACGGGCCTGAATCCAATGTTAATTGATGGAACCGAAGTGGTATTAACGAAATAGCTGAATGAATACAGAAAACTGCCGTTATCTGCCAGCTCTATTGACAACAGGGCTTTGCCTGTTAACAATGTGATGTTACCATAAATTCCTTTTGAAGAAACCTTGTCAACCATATAGCTTCCAAAAGCCCTCGACTGCTCAATTGTCACATCTCCGGAATAATAGGAGGATAAACCTGAAAAAGTAAGATGAAAACTATGAAGCGCTGGGACATTGGTACTCAAATTTTCTGGAGAACCATTGATATTCAATTTTGGGAACATGACGTATGTGGTTTCGTTGATATCATTTGTACTGTACGAACCTGTGTTTATTCCAAAATCAATCATGTAACTCCCATTCCCAATTCTGGCAGTAAACGTATTTCCTACTAGAACCATGTCAAGGGATTCTATTAGGACTGATGTGGACGATTCATTCATTATGAACATCCCATCATTGCTTAGAGAATATGTGGAGTTAAGAGTGATTGAAACATTGTACAGTGAGAAAAATATAGACTGAGAAGTGTTCGAATCAATTTTTATGCTTTTGTAAACACAGGAAAAATTATAGATAACCATCTCAGAATATACCCCATAAGGTGCTAAAAATATTAAGTGGTTCGAAATGGCAAATAAATTCGCGCTCAAATTCATATTTTCAGCAATGAAGTTTATTGAATTGAACCCGCCGTAGTTAGGGAACGATATGACATCGGAGTATAACTGGGGAAATGTTATGTTTACGTAATATGTGGATTTGTCTGATAATATCGTAATTGTTTTATTTAGGCTGTTTAAAATTTCGTTGCCCCCAGAAAGACCTGTAAATCCAAAAGATAGCTTCACAACACTGCCCGCAATTATGTATTCAGAAAAATTATAAGAACTAGAACTGGAGTACAAATAATTGGTAACTGTAGAACCTGAGTATTCAGTGTATGAAAAAATTATGGACCAGCTGCTAAGGAGAGAAAAATTAAAGCCCGTCTCGTTCACGACAAAATGATAAATTGAATCACCTTGAAAAGTCTTAACGTTATTAACAGAGTGGCCCATCCTCGTAACGCTCGTATAGCCTGGATTTCTATTTCCAAGTAAATTAACACTATTGGAAACAACCGAATTCGAAGAGGAAACATCAACTTTGTTAACACTTTGATACACAGGTTTTTTTAAAGTATTATTGGATGAATTAACAGCAGCGAAATAGACGCTGCCTAGCATAAATATAACCCAGACTACCATTATGGCAACCAATAAATTTTTATATTGAACCATTGGCAGACAAATAGTCATCCAATATATAAATGTAACTTAATATAAATTTGAACGTTTTATAAAATTATTTGTTGCCTCACAATTTGCGACTTGTTAATTATTTTAAGTATGATGATGATAATTCAGCATTACCACCTTATGTCTGTTCTAGAGTATTGAGCCCATAAGACTTACAGAAAAGATATACCTAAAGGTAAATGTGGGATTTCCTAAAACCTTCACTTTAACTCTATATCTTTCTCATAATTCTTGATATCAGCCAATTTTACCTGAATAGTGGCAAAACATGGTGTGTTTCAACATGTTTTTACATCCATCTTCTCACAATTTCGATAGCTTACGCTATCATGTCAAGGAATCTTGCCCTTACAAGGTTGTAACAAATTGCTTTGAAGAATGTCCTGACCCTAATTCTCTGCACTGTTGTAACCATGACATGGACGAAGTGGAACATACTCTTGAAGAATGCGTAGTGATGCTCCACCGCCGATCTGATCTTGGATATTCGGAGATTCCCTCTTATCCTTTTTACAGGAGGTGGATGCCCTCTCACAGCGCGATCCATTTATGCCTCTGCAATGGACCCGAAGTAACCCTTATCCCGGTAACATTCTCATACAGATCAAAGAGAATTGGCCTGATCCTCTCAAAGTCAATGCTCTCCCCTATCCCAGAAAGGGGATCGCCAAGTGCTTCGATCTTCTTGTACAGTTCGGATAATCCGGTGTGGCAGAAGTTCATGCATATTGATCATGAGGTCATGAAAAAAGGTATCGATGGAAGTTTTTGGGAATTCTCATGTTTTATTTCATTTCTCTTAAATTCATACCTGGGAGAGATAGCACTATTGTATCTTTAATAACAAGGATCTCTTCAACATTCTGGGGGTAACTTCAATCCTCCTGCCACCAGATATATGATCGTATCTCTGTATTCCTGTGCCTTGAAACCATAAGATCGCTTGAATGCTGTTCTTATCTTGTTGTTGAGGCCTTCAACAACAGCAGAATTTATTCCAGATTTTATGGCCTCAAGGATGCCATTGAGATGTCTCCATGTGCGTTCTTCTGTGTCGTATACACCATAAGGTATGCCACATACAGGACAGGGGAATTTTGATCCACTTG
>CAZXLU010000089.1:0-5684 GCA_964641875.1 Candidatus Woesearchaeota archaeon
TTAACTCCGTAGAGTAAGTTGGGGATAGTCGTCGCAGAATTCGCCGTATTCGTGGTAGTAGAGATGCTCATTTTTATGGTAGTGAAGAAAATGGTGGAGAAGATAAGCTTCAATTATATATGATTATGTATACTACTAAAAGCAAGATTCGAAAAGAAAATATTAATAAAGGTATATATCATACCTTGCTATATATTTTTGCAGAGATTATGAAGAAGTGACAGTTTACATCTCTTTGAAATTTCTATGTTAGGCTTTAAAACCTGCTTTTACTACAGTGGATAATAAAATTAATATGTTTGAAATATTTTTAATGATATGAAAAATATAATAATTATAAAAAGTATCAATCTTTCTTTACATTTTTAATATATACATTTGAGGTGTTTTTTCTTTCTATTTTAAACGGCTTAAATAAATTTCCATTTCCATCAAAGAACTTTGAAAAGAATTCAACATAGATAAGCCTTGCTCCCTGTATACCGCCTTCAAACAAAGCAATAACTATATTGAAAATTTGTCCAAAAACAAGTATAACTACTCCTGCTATTATTAAGGGAATTGATCCACTCAAGCTAGAAGTAAATATTAGATTAATTACTTGTGCAAGTATAACTGATGCTAGAAGTATACCAACGAGCCTTGTATAAGAAAGTATGTGGCTTATAACGGAAGGAATTTCCATCAGTGATTGCGTACCTTCTGTTCTAAGTACAAGTATTACTCCTACGATTATTGCTATATAGCTAATTACTGCTTCAACGTTCGAGAATCCTATGCTCTCTTTATGTAATACTGCTAATCCAACTATTACTATTCCCCAAGCTACAAGAAGCCACCCAATTCTTCCTATAGCTTTCTTTAACTTTTTATTATAAATTGCATCAAGAGCTCCTAAAACAAAACCAAGTGAAACCATTGAAACGCCTATCCAACCAGAAATTAGAAGTAACGTGGCCACACCCTTTGTTACATTGAATATTGGATTATATGGCAAAGCGAAGCCAAAGTACTCATTAAATATAATACCCAAAGCAATGGCTATTACTGATCCTGGAATTATAGCCCGCATTATCATATTTAAGCTGTTCTTACTTATTATTGTGTTAATGAACTTAGCTAACTTTCTAGGGACATGACTCTTTTTTGGGGGGTATTTATTACGGTGAATTATCCATAAACTTAAGAATAAGAATACAGCGCCGTAGCCGGCATCACCAACCATAAGTCCAAAAAATATTGGAAAAGCTATGCCAAAAAATATCGTCGGATCAATTTCGCTGCTTTTTGGTATAGAATAAAACCTTATAAAGAACTCGTAGAGCTTGAATGAAATTGGATTTTCCATTTTAGTTGGCGGATTCTCGTTTGTTTGAATCTTTTCCAATATAAAATTGTTCTGACTAAGTTTTTGAAGCTCCTCATCTATGTAATTTATTTTTTTCCTTTCTATCCACCCTTCTATTACAGTTGTGTAATCAGTAGCCCCTACTTTCGGTATTATGTTTATTTTCTTCATCTCTATATCAAGGTATTCTTTTAAAACTGCAATCTTCGGGTAGTACTTCTCCGAGATTTTTTCAATTTTCTTATTTATTGTATCAAGATTCTTCTTTTCTTGTTTTATTACATTGTTTTCTCTTTCTATAACCGTTGAAATATCTCCTTCAATTTCAGGTATTTTTATTAAATTTATGTTTGCTTTTTTTGCTAGTGTTGCAATTTTTTCTTTGTTATGTTTTTCTATTGTTATTATAAAAGACTTTTGAAGTTCTATAACTTCACATTCTAGGTTTTTTCTTAAATCTCGAATAAATGAGTTATCCTTTGTTTTAACAGTGATAAAAGATTCTATCTTATTTCCATTCAATATTTTTATGTTTTTCTTAAAATCACTTATTTTATTTATTATCTCGAGTTTAGAATAGCTGTCCTTTATTACTGTATTTGCTCTCTCCGCCTCTTTTTTTAATGCATTCACTTCTTGATGTATGTTTATTTTTTCAGCTTCTCTTAGTGTATCTTTTATGCTATTTAGATCCATTTTAATTGGTTTCTTTTTTATTAAGTTGCTCTCTAAACCGTTTATTTTTTGAGAATACTTATTTATCTCCTCATAATCTAAATCTATATCCCGGTATTCCATCAATAACTTCCTACTTTCATTTTCAAGCATTTCTATCTGTATGAAACCTAGTTCTCCAAGTAAAGTCAAAGTTTGATCATAGTACTTCTTTGGTATTATTATTCTAATTTTCTCTATTTTGCTTGGCAGGAACATTATAAATTAAACTCCTCCTTAAGAACTTCTTTGAATATATCAAGCATTTCTTCGCTTTCCAATGGCTTAATTTTTTCCGCTTCTTTTTTTGCATTTGCAACTTCTCTTTCTTTCTCTTCAGCCATTTCTTTTTCTATTTCTTCAATTTCTTTGTTTACCATTTCTTTTGCTTTTTTCTCAGCTTCATTAATTTTTTCTTCGCTTTTTTTATTGTTTTCTTCTATTATCTCGCTTGCTTTTTTCTCCGCTTGTTTTATCCTTTTGTCTGCACTCTCTTCTAATTCTCTTATTTTTTCAAGTGTTTCTGTTGGTTCCATGTTACTTATTTAAGTTTTTTATGAATTTTATTGATACAAGTCTATCCCTTTCCATATCATCCAAACTTTGTTTTATGTATTTTACTTTTCTTTGCCATCTTGGTATTATTACATTTTCTATTGAGTTAGTTCTTCTGTTTAATTTATAGATTTCATTCAATAGTTTTCTCATAGCCGTCTCTTTTTCGGCAATTTCTATTAGCATAGTAAGAAATTGAGAATAAAGGCTTTTTGCATCATATACTGGCGTTGGAATGGTTATACTGTCGTTGCTGCCTAAGATATCTAGATTTTCATTCATTTTTATGTTTGGGATAACTAAACCCATAACGTTTCTAGCTTTAAGGCTTGCCATCTTCTCACTTTGTTCCTGTGCTACCCTCTCGATTGTTATCCTTCCACTTAACGCTTCTGCGATTTCTATACTTTCTCTGCTTCTTCTCCTCAAACCGTTTAGATCAACTTTCATACTTTGAACTTGTTTAGCAAGTTCAAAAAATTCTAATATAAGAGAGGACTTTTTCATTTTAAGTAATTGTAATCCTCTAGAAGCCGTTTTTATCCTTCTTTTTGTCTCTATAAGTTCTCTTCTAGTTACTCTTATTGTTTCCATTTTCCGTATTTCTCAATAAATTCTGGTTTTATTCTCTTCATTTCCGATTTGTCTATTATACTCAGTAATTCCCACCCCAAATCAAGAGTTTGTTCTATTTCCCTATTTTCATTGAATCCTTGTTTTACAAATTTATTTTCGAATTCGTCTGCAAAATGCAGATACTGTTTATCTATAGAGCTTAATGCGTCTTCTCCTACAATTTCCGTTAAACTTCTTAATTCTTTACCTCTTGCATATGCCGCATATAACTGATCTGAAACATTTTTATGATCCTCTCTTGTAGATTCTTTTCCTATCCCTTGATTCATCAATCTAGATAGTGAAAGAAGAACATCTACTCCAGGATATATACCACTTTTATCTAAAGTCCTACTCATTACTATTTGCCCCTCTGTGATGTATCCTGTTAAATCTGGTATTGGGTGTGTTATGTCATCGCTTGGCATTGTAAGTATCGGTAATTGGGTAACGGAACCTTCTTTACCCTTTACTTTTCCAGCTCTTTCAAATATCGCAGCTAAATCCGTATACATGTATCCTGGGTAACCTCTTCTTCCAGGTACTTCATCTCTTGCAGCTGAAATTTCACGCAGAGCTTCTGCATAATTTGTCATATCAGTTAATATTACAATAACATGTGCGTTTTTTTCGTATGCTAGGTACTCGGCTGTTGTTAACGCCAATCTTGGTAAGATTATTCTTTCCATTGAAGGTTCAGCTGCAAGGTTTAAGAATATTACTGATTTTTCAAGTGCACCGCTATTTTGGAATTCTTCTATAAAGAAATTTGCGTCTTCACTGTTTATGCCTATTCCCCCAAATACAACGTAAAAGCCCTCTTTTTCGTTTAATATCCTAGCTTGTTTTACTATTTGTGCAGCGAGTTTATTATGTGCTAATCCCGAACCAGAAAATATTGGGAGTTTTTGTCCTCTCACAAGAGTATTCATGCAGTCTATAGATGATATCCCTGTTTGAACAAATTCAGATGGTTCTTCCCTTGCGTATGGATTTATAGGGCTACCATTAATGTCCATTTTTTCATCACTAAATATGGGCATGCCTCCGTCTCTTGGTCTTCCCAATCCATCAAATACTCTCCCGATCATATCCATGCTAACCGGCATTTTGAACGTGCTACCTTTAAATCTTACTTTAGTTTCTTTTGTGTTCATTCCAGTGGTTTCTCCAAACACCTGTACAATCGTTACTTCTTCATTTGTTGCGAGTACTTGTCCATTAACTTTTTTTCCGGTTTCTAGCTCAATTTCTACTTGTTCATTATAAGCGGCGTTTTTTACTGCCTTTACAAAAAGCAGTACATTGGTTACCTTTTCAATAGTTTTATATTCCACTCCTTCCATTTTATTTTTCACCACCTAAATTTTTAATTTCTTCCAAATCTTTTTCTATGTCTTTTATTTTATCATCTACTTCTTCTTCCTTTGTGTACCTTAGTCTTGAAATTTTTGGTTTTATTGCTATTGATTGTATCTTTTCTATCGGTACATTTCTTTTAAGTGCATCTTGTTCATAATCAAATACTTTGTTTATGAGTTTAAGCATTTTATATTGTTTATCTGTAGAAGCGTAAGTATCTATCTCATCAAATGCATTCTGCTGTAAATAATCCTCACGTAGCATTCTAGATATATCCAATATTAACTTATCAGATTCCGGCAAGGCATCGTATCCAACCAATTGCACTATTTCATTTATTTCTGCTTCTTTCTGCAAAGTTGCAAGTGCTCTGTCCCTTAATTCGGGCCAATCCTCAGCAATGTTCTTTCTATACCAATTATCTAATTCATCTTTGTAAAGTGAATAGCTGTTTAGCCAATTTATGGATGGAAAATGCCTTGCATTTGCAAGCGAGGCATCTAACGCCCAGAAAACTCTTGTTACTCTTAACGTGTTCTGTGAAACCGGTTCTGAAATATCTCCTCCAGGAGGAGAAACCGCACCTATGAGAGTTGTGGCTCCGATCTTCCCGCTCAATAATCTAGCCCTACCGGCTCTTTCATAGAATTCACCTATCCTTCTTCCTAAATAAGCAGGGTAACCTTCCTCACCCGGCATTTCTTCCAATCTACCAGAAAGTTCTCTTAAAGCTTCAGCCCATCTGGATGTACTGTCTGCCATTACAGCTACACTGTAACCCATATCTCTATAATATTCTGCTAATGTTATTCCAGTGTAAATGCTTGCTTCCCTTGCAGCAACTGGCATGTTTGATGTATTTGCTATTAATATTGTTCTGTCCATTAAGGGTTTTCCCGTTTTCGGATCTTTCAATTCTGGAAAAGTAGAAAGTATCTCCGTCATCTCATTTCCCCTTTCACCACAGCCTACATACACTATAACATCTGCATCAGACCATTTTGCAAGCTGGTGTTGGATTACAGTGTTATGCAAAAGTATCGCACCGTTACCTCCAATGAAGTTGCTGCCAAATTCAGGAGTTACAACA
>CAZXLU010000090.1:0-5654 GCA_964641875.1 Candidatus Woesearchaeota archaeon
CGCCCTTCGATGCAGGCAGAATTGGACAGCGCCGAGCAGCGCTTCCCAATCATTTCCGGGTCGGTATTGTTGCCCTTGAATTCAACCCACGATGTTTCTGCGGGCAGTGCGCGCAGTTCATCGATCAGCGCAATATCGCGTGCTTCGTTCATCATGCTTTCACAGCCTCCACTTGTTGTGGCGGCCATTGAACAACAACTTTGACCACTTCTTCTTTTGTTTT
The DNA here is from genome assembly GCA_964641875.1 of Candidatus Woesearchaeota archaeon. Lineage (GTDB taxonomy): Archaea > Nanobdellota > Nanobdellia > Parvarchaeales > Parvarchaeaceae > Parvarchaeum. Next base: position 224 of record CAZXLU010000090.1, read on the forward strand.
TTCTGGCATAGAGAAAAACTCGAAGTTCTTGCTCTTCAGTTTGGCTAGGAAACCTTGCCCATTCCCCTCAAGCTCTTTCTTTGACCAGACTTGATAGATCAACAGCCAATGCCTGTCCTTCTCTCCTGAGTCGTTGGTTTTAAGAAGGTCTTTGGCCCGTTTGTTAATGGCAGACACGACTTTTTTGCGTTTGCACTTCTTTGCATATTCCAGAAGCAAAACATTAGTGACGCAGTCATCCAGCGCAATGATTTCAATCAGCACCTCGTCCCTTAGATCAAGTTCCAAGTCATGCTTCAACGCAAAATACAGTGCGTGTGCAATGGAGTCCGGATAGAGCTTGCGAACTCCCAGTTTCACAAGTGAAGTCGCAAAATCGGTAATTCGCGGTTTCAGCCCATCGTACCAATATTTTTCGAAAACGAACTCATCCAACAGAGGAGCAAGATATGGGTAGGCCAGCGCAAGATTCATCGCCTCTTGCGCATACATACGTTTGGCACGCGGGTTCAGTTTCTTTGGTTCTTCACTTCCCGCAATCGTCTTGATTGCATAGTTCAGTGGCGTTGACTTGCCTGCTGACTGCGCGCATTCCAGCGCAAGATCGAGAAATGAGCGGATGACCGAAAATCGAAGTTCTTCATCCTTAGGAAACAGAAAACGGTTTAGTACCAGCCGCCAGTTTTCATCGCTGGGTCTTGGTAGTTCCAATATCCGCGTTTTCTTTTCGTTGAGGGACATTTCATAGGCACGCAGATTCAAGCCAAGTTCTTTAACAAAAAGTTCGGCTTCTTCGTAGTGGTCGGCGAAGTAACGATAATCATCAACGTATCGCATAACCTTCTTGTATTTGTTGGCTTGCAATTCGATATCGATGCGGGTCAGAATAATTTCCGAAATAATATTTGAGGCATGCGGCCCAATAAGCAGTCCGTTGGTTTGTCGGTCGTGGGTGTTCTGTGTGCATTTATCCAGCAAATTGCCGGCGAGTTTCGTGAGGCTACTAGATTTCCTTGCCTCGTCTTTGTTATGGAGCGCCCAAGGAATGGAATGCGTATAGATACTGGGAAAACACGCTGCAATGTCGGCTTCGACGACAAATTTGGCACCAGCCATCCACTGAATCTCGTTTTCTTCGAGATGAAAGCGTTCGACGCCCTTGTAGTTCATTTCAAAGATGCGACCATTCCCGACATGCCGAACATGGATGCGGCTGATCGCTGGCTTGGGTTTGTTGCAATGCATCGCAATCTCCTGCCAATGCTTTGAAATAGCAAGTGCCTGGACCGCATACGATTCTGGGTGCGGAATCCCCAAGTGCCTAGGGATATTTATGTCACGTAGCGCTTCATATCGAACATAATCGTGACTGCACTTGTTGATTTTATTCTTGAGGTTGCTATCGTCTTTCTCCTCCAGAAAATCAACCATCGTTTCGGAGACGATAGCTGTCAGTCCAGCGGTAGAAAAGCAGGGCGGGACCTTTTCAGCAAAAAGGCCATGGTCCAGCAACCCAGTCAGCACATCGGCAGGACTCAAACCCTCCTTTGTGGAACCAAACCAATCGGAGTCGAGTTCTAGATCAAGTAGATCATCCACTTTTACTTCACTTGGTTCTGATTGGGCAGTATCCATCACAACACCTTAAACCAATCCCTGATCTTCAAAGCCATCAACTTCCGCCGTTCCTCAAGGAACCCACCGAAGTCCTTGACATCCCCATACAGCATCGCCGCCGGTATGCAGTTCGCCGCCAGATTGGCCTCCATTCTGCCCTTGTCCGTGATCCCACCGTACTTCTTCGCCCCGTCGTTGCATTGTTCTAACAGTTCCTTGAAGTAACTTGCCGGTGCCTTGGCTCCGATGGCGATGTTGATCTCGCTCTGTGCAACGACGTAGTTGGCAATCTGATTGTACGTTCCTTTGGTCAGGTTTTGGTCTTTCAGATACTGGCGCGGATAGATGTGATGCACGTCGGCACGGTTGAGCAAGAGGTCAGTCACAGTGATGTCCCGCGACAGAAAGCCCATGTCGCCAAGTTTGGCCTGCGCCGCCTGATAGCAGATGAAATAGGGGCTGCTGATCGATGAGGTATCCATGAACTGCGGCAACATCCCCGTCCAAAAACTGTCTGGCAACTCGTTCGGCACCACCGCATCCACATAGGCCAGTACGCCCCTGCTGCTAATCTGGCGAATGTCGAAATCGAAAGTCGATTCCGGCGATCCGCTATAGCGCCCGCGCAGCACTGACATTGCATACCAGCGTCGTACCGCCCGCTCCAGATCGGCCGACGGAATGCTCTCGGCCCGTCCCCGCAAATACAAGATGTAGGCAAAATTGACGGCGTTCTGACTGTTGATTAGTTTGCTGGTGATGAAGCCCGCCGAGCGGAGGATCATCGTGATGCGGTCGAAGTGCGTCTCATTGACGAAGGCCAGAATACCCTTCTTCAAGCGCCCAAACGAATCCTCGGCAATCGCCTCCTCGTACTGCTTGGTCTCGAAGTTTCGACCCGACAGCAGGGCCACCAGATCCTGCAACTTACCGCGCCCGAACTCCGAAGTAAATGCCACCCGCAGCATGTCGGTATAACTGGGGTCGTAGATGTCGTCATTCACTGATGCGATCCACTTCATCTTGTCAAAAAACTCCGACGCCACGAACGCTTGGTCGCCCTTCTTGATCTTGTTCAGAAAATCCGGGGCCACGGCCAGATGGCAGAAGTAGTCGATGGCCTTGCGCAGCATATTGCCGCCGTAAGACTCATTGACGGCGATCTTCGACATCGCGAAATCGGCTTGGGAGAGCGGCGAACCAGCGGAGTTCACCCGGATGAAAATTTCCGTCACCGTCTCGATATCCAGGTCTTCCGCGAGTTCGATGATGCCGACGTGGTTATGGACTATGCCGCGCAACTTCTCGATGACCTTGAACACCTTGTCCTGCGAACTGCCCTTGTTGGCCGTGCAATAACTGCTGACCAATTGAAAAACGCTAGATTCAGGATCAAACACCATGGCAACATCGGGCAGCCAGGCTAGGTTCCTCTGGATGGCCGGATTGGCAACCTCGAAACTTTCCTCCTGCGGGTTAAAGGCGATGCGGATCTGCACTGTTTCGTAGTCGTCATTCAGCACTTCAATGCCCAACAGGGATGCCATCAAGGCCGTCACCCGTTGCTGCCCGTCGATCAGGATGCGCTTGCCAGCCGAGGTGGAACCGTCCTTGAGCTTGACCGTGTGATTGCGCCAGGCAATCAGATAGCCGACTGGATAGCCCTGATACAGCGAGTCCAGCAGGTTGCGCACCTTGGTTGCTTCCCAAACGAAGGGGCGCTGAATTTCGGGAATCGCGATTTCTCCCGACTTGACCCAGGTCAGGATCGTTTCGATGGGGTGTGGCGTGACGGAATAGCGTTGGGTGGACATCGCGGTTCTCGCTAGAGTTGGCCGGAAAAGGCTTGGTGCAGAAGGGATTTCTTCAGATCGTCGAGGGCGAGCAACTTTTTCTGATAAATGGATTCGAGGCGTTGGGTTTCTGCCGAAAATCCAACAAATCGCTCGACAAGATCATGCTGCTGGACCAAAGGGGGAATCGGAAGCACCGCTTTTTTCACCAAGTCCCCGCTGATGTTCTTGACGACCGCACCCGCCGCAAGCGCATGGAATTGCCCCTGAACATACGATGACGACAAAAGATAGTAGAAGAACTCGGAATTTATCCCTTTACCAAGGCGTAGCACAAACCAGCCGTCGTGAATGTACCCATCGACCTTCATTATGTATGGGCGACCAAGCGACATTGAGTTTGTGAGAATGAAGTCTCCTTCTTTGACGTACCTTGACTGTTTGGCTCCATCCGGGGTGATCTTCTGGGCGGTAGAAAAAACATACTTCCCACCCTCTTCAGTGTCACCAATCTTGATCCAGTTGACACCGTCGGCCGCAGTCGTGAAGTAATTCTTAATTGGCCGAGGGGAACTACCTCTTTCGACAATACATACCTTGTCAAGCGTACGATCCACCCACCCCCCACCCCGCTTCGTGAAAACGGATTCCAGGTGACTTTCAAACAAAGCACGAGCGTTCCGGAGGTTCTTTTCAGTGTTGGCTTTGGCGGTGGCGATGCCGCCGAAGGCTTCGTCGAGTATTGCGACGATTCGGTGTTGTTCGGGGAGTGGGCCAACAGATATTGGTAACGAAGAAATTTCTGATTTGTTGATTGATGCAAACACAGCACCTTCTTTACCAGCGATTTCTGGCTGCAAATGCAATAACTGATAGAAAAGAAAATCGCCGTCTAGTTGTCCTTTGCTACGAATTGCTGCCAGACCTCGACCAATACAAACAGTTTCGGTGGCAAAGTTGATTGGCCCTACCGGCGCACGAACAGACATCAGGATGTCGCCCTTTTGTGCTGTCTTTGTAATATCGCTCGTCCAAGTGGTCGGTGCCTTAATGAACTTGTCACCGAAGTCCTTCTTGCCTTGATAGAAAGGCATTCCAATTCTATCAGTGTTGTAAAACTTTCCCTCTGGAGACTGACCAGCGATAACCTCGCAGTAATTGCCAATGGCATTCCGCTGCCACCCCGCTTTCACAGCAGCGCCCTGATTTTCGCCAGCACCTCAGCGCTCTCGGCATCCAGCGCGGCAATCTCGTCCATAATGTCCTGCGGGCTGCGGTGGATGACTTCTTCTCCGCCGTTCGGATTCTTCACCGAAAGGTCATAGGTTGCGGTGTCAATCGTCGCGGCGTCGATGCTCCAACTTTTTTCGGTGTCGGCCTTGGTCTTTTGCAGTTCGACGAATTCGGCGAGGTCTGCGTCGTTGAGCGGGTTTGTCTTGCCCAGATTTCGTCCGGGGTCGAGTTGGTAGTACCAGACCTTGCGCGTCGGCGTTCCTTTCTCGAAGAAAAGCACCACGGTCTTGACGCCCGCGCCCTGGAAGGTGCCGCCGGGGCAGTCGAGAACGGTGTGCAGGTTACAGGATTCGAGCAGCAACTTGCGCAGGCTCACCGAGGCGTTGTCGGTGTTCGACAGAAAGGTGTTCTTGATGACCACGCCTGCCCGCCCCCCTGCCTTGAGCATCTTGATGAAATGTTGCAGGAACAGGAAGGCCGTCTCGCCGGTGCGAATGGGGAAGTTCTGCTGCACTTCCTTGCGCTCGCCGCCGCCGAAGGGGGGATTGGCGAGGATCACATCCATGCGATCCTTGTCCTGAATGTCGGCAAGGTTCTCGGTCAGCGTATTGGTGTGGACGATGTTCGGCGCTTCGATGCCATGCAGGATCATGTTCATGATCGCAATCACATAGGCCAACGGCTTCTTCTCCTTGCCGTAGAAGGTGCGTTCCTGAAGCGTCTTGAGGTTGTTGGCGGTCAACTTGGGTTGCTGCCGGAGGTAGTCGAAAGATTCGCAGAGGAAGCCC
>CAZXLU010000091.1:0-5653 GCA_964641875.1 Candidatus Woesearchaeota archaeon
AGGGGACGGTTTTGCATTTTTTAACCTTTGCTAAGTGAGAATGAGGCTGTGTAAGGGTTTGAGGGCATTTTTTCCTAAAAAAATAGTCAATTTTTGCACAAAAAATTGGTAAATTCTCACTAACTTTTTAGGAAAAGTGTATTTTTTGTTTTACGGGAGTAGATAACATTGTTTTAGCTTTACATAGTCTTTAACTAGTGATAAATTATTTGGAAAGGGGGTATGAAATTGTATGAAGCTGAGAACAAAGCAGACAGTAGAGCATCCAATCATTCCTAATTTGCGAAAAGTATTAGGGATGGGTAGAAAAGAGTTTGCAGAGGCCCTAGGTATTAGCCGTCAAAAGGTTTATAACTGGGAAATTGGTGTAAATATTCCTCAAATTGAGGATTTGTATAGGATATGGTACAGGTTTGGGATAGATATAAATGAGATTTTGCTAGATTATGATTGGTTGGTGTATGGGGAGATTTGGCACTCTAAATTTGGCACTGAGCCGTTTGCAGACCTTAGTGAGAGTGTTATAGATTGGCTGAAAACTGGAGAAGGCGAGGTTCCCTATGTTCAATTGAAAACGTATTTTGATTCATTTGGGATTAAGCAGGGCGATGTATGGGAAGAAGACAAATTACGGCTGTTTTATATGAAATGGAGGCGGCATTATGAGTGAACCGGTAAAAGCAAGTGGAACAGCAAAATTGGTGATTGACGGGGAATTTTGGCATCTTATCGCTTTTGATACCATTAACAACATTGCTGACCACAACACAATATGGCTCAAAGGTGGCAAAGTAATAAGGATTGATATAACTGAGTTGTGGATAGATGAGAGGAATCCAAGCCGGTGTGAGGAAGATAAGAAGCTGATACTTCGCCTGCAAAAGCAGGTCAAAGCCCAAGAGGACCAATTGAGACTGCTGAAAGCTACTATTAGTTACCTATTAGAAGATAATTAACATGGTCCCCCTCCCTTTGGAGGGGGATTTTATGTCTAACTATCCATTAAAAATAATGGAAATTCTGCATGGGGTAGGATACAATGGTAGGTAATAGCAAAGCCCCCCATGACCAGTGGGGGGCACCCGTGACAGATAGAGAAGAGAGTGGATGAGTGTTTGATTTGGAGGATATCAGTGGATACATCACACCCACTACCCTCAGTATATAGGAGGCGTATATAAATGGCAAGAAGGCCAAAGCCGCAACCCCAACGTGCGAAACAACCCAAAAAATGGACGATGGTGGAGTATTTGATTTGGGATGTTCAACAATATGGGGAACCAGATAGTTTACAATTGGCAAATATTATCAATGAATTGATGGGATATAAGGTCAGGCGGTCAAGGAATCAGCCTATTAACTTGGGTCAAGAAAGGATTATGGAAGCCCTTGGACCGGGATTTACGTATGTATCGACAGGGACAAACGTAGGTCAACGATGGATTGAATCACATAAAGATTTTGTGGAGGCACATAAGACTTTTCCAAGAACTAACAGGCCCATTAATTGGGGCGGGAATAATATTTTGTACGTCAATACGTCAACGGGAGTAGTTTTGTCAAATCGTAATGCTCGTGATAGGGCTGTCCGTTTTTATGCCGAAGAATATGGTCATGCAAGGGATTATGAGGCGGTGTCACCATCACGCGCTGACAAGACCCCTATAAAGGTCCAAGACAAATGGAATCTAGGGTTTTACGGGATGGGAATTAAGGGTTCGCCCAAGACACGAAGTGAAGAGGGGGAGGATGGGGAGAAGAAGCCTATTTGGATGTATCCATTAGGTTTCATTCAATTGACGGCAAATATTCCTAAGCATACAGAATCATTGGTTTCTGAGCGGCTTGATGCGGCAGTGGCCCAAATGAGTGTGATAAAGATAAATTTTGTATGGCAAAGGTGGAATGGCTAGATGAGTGTATTCGATATTGTAGACACTAATCCAGTTGTTATGACCAAAACAAAAGCGGGGGTGAAAACATCCAATCGACGGTCTAAGAAGAAAAAGAGTGGTGAGTTATTTAATCCTCAGTATGATAAAGAGAATCCCCAATCTAATCCGCCCTTTCTTTTTCAACGGCCTGATTGTTTGACATTCAAAGAAGGGTTAAAGTCATTGCCGCCTGCCCATTTCGGTGTGTTTGATATTGAGACAGATGGCTTTGGGGGTGATTTTATTGTGGGAGGGCTTTATGAACCGTTTGGAGGTTATAAGTTATTTTACAAGTTATCAGAGCTTACAGCATATATGCGAAATAGTCTGTATGTAAATAAAGTGAATATTTGGTATGCCCATAATGGCATGAGCTTTGACTATCAATATTTATTACATGATGAAGATTGCAGAAATGAATTCTTAAAAAATGGTTTTACAATAAGTCCATTAGCGAGTCATTCGCAAGCTGTGGGGTTACGAGTTGTTGAGAAAGTTGTTGAAGAGGGGAAAAAGCCATTAACGATACAATTAAGAGATTTTTTTAGAATATTTCCTAGATCATTAAAGGACATTACAGAGATTCTGGAGGTGGAGCATCAAAAGCGCGGGGATATAGACTTTGCAGGGGGCGAAGTGTTTGACATTCATAATCCTAATCATATGACATATTTGGAATATGACGTGATGGGGCTTTATGAAGCGGTGGAAAAATTTCGGACATTATGGTTTGAGGCATTCCACGATGACCTTGGGTGGACGATGCCATCGATGGCGTTATCAGCATGGAGACGTACTAATGAACAAATATTTTGGAGGCATTCCAAAGATTTTCGCGATTTTTTTAGAGAAAGTTATAGGGGCGGAATGGTGTCGCCCCATTATATTCGTATTGGGGAGGACCCCGAAACAGGAGAAGAATATATTCCGATGGCATTAATCAATGAAAAGATACTCAAAAAGGGGGAAGAGCCAATTATTCATAGTTTTGATTTTAATTCGATGTATCCTGCAATGATGCTGAGAGGGGTACCGGTAGGGAATCCCTACATTACAAAGGAATTAGTATATGGGTTGCCGGGTTTTTATGATGTTCAAATTGAATCACCTGAGGATGGCTTTCCTTTTGTAGCAATCAAGACAAAAACGGGGCTATTATATCCTAGGGGGAAATTTGATGCGATATTGCCATCTGTTGAGTTATTTTATGCATTGGAGCAAGGGTATCGGCTACTCAAGGTGAATAAAGGATATGTGTTTCCGGAAATTCAGGAGATTTTTAAGGATTTTATTACCATTTGCATGCAAATTCGGAAGGATTATAAGGGGACCGCATTAGAACAGGTTGCAAAATTAGCACAGAATGCCCTCTATGGAAAGTTTGGCTCAAGTGAGCAGGCAATTCGTTTAGTTTTGTCTGAGGAAGATTTGACAGACGATGGATATGAGGTATATGCAGACCCCATTACAGGCGATTGGAGTGATGTTTTATACACCAAAGAAGACATATTAGATGTTCCCTATCTACACCCCGAATGGGCCAGTTGGATTACAGCAAGTGCAAGAGTGACATTGGCAAAGGCGATTAATGCTGTGGGCTATACACGATTTGTTTATTCCGACACTGATTCGTTGAAAATTGTGGCGAATGGGTTGCCAATGGAATATTTTTCGGAGGTTATGGATATTGATGATACTCGTTATGGCGCGTTGAAATATGAATATAGCCTGAAATTTTGGGCATGTTCGGGGCCGAAGACTTATGAAGGGATTACTGTTGAGCCCTATAAGGGGAAGAATTGGATAGTGGCGGCCAAGGGGGTACCGACAAAGAAGGTAGAGCCTAACATGATTCTACAGGCGAGTAAGTCAAAAATGGTAGAGGTGGCATTTACTTCCGGGCGAAGTGCTATTACTATGATTAAAAAAGGATTAAATTACAAATGGGTTGAGACTCATAGAGCATTAACTCGCCCCTCAAATGTTTTGAATTGGGATGTTGATGAAGAGCGGCTAGAGTTTCTTCCTAAGACTATAGGAGGGGGGAGTTATGGTGGAGGATATTGTATTGACAATCAAGATGACGTGTCCATCTTGCAATAAGACCTTTGATTACAAATATTACGAGGGGTCTACTCAGATTCATCGTCATAGCAAGGGGATATATTTTGACAAATTGTGTCGAATATGTTTTGACCAAGAGGTGAGTAAACATTTCTATCAGACGATGACCGGGTAGGGGGGCAATTTGGGTGTTTTTATGATGTAACAGTAAAGTATCCATAGGAGGGGTGTATATGAAGAAGGGACGCAAGCCCTCAGTGAAAACTCCCTTGGATTGTGATTGGGAAGTATTAGATGCAATGGTGCGGACAGGGATAATTAGCTTAACGGAGAAACAACGTACAGTGGCTTATTTGAGGGCGAAAGGATTCTCATTTGTAGAAATTGGTGAAGGGATGGGGCAGTCATATCAGAGTGTTCGATGGCATCTAAAGGGGATTCATACTAAATATAGGAAGGCGTTAGAGGATGGATATACGTTGGTTTCGGGTCATTAAAGAGGGAAAAGCCCCGATTATTAACGATTTCAAAGTGTCACGTATCGAACCATGGCTGATATATCAGGATGAGAGCTACGGAACATCCATCTTATCCCTACTTGAATTCTCCATCATTAATAGTGTTATCCCTGTTATGATTGAGCATGATGTAGCTGTTGATGCACAGATAATGGATAGATTTGAGGAACGAATCACAAAGGATCTTACAGCCGAACAACCTGTTTTGACAGGGACCTATTTGTTGGCACATGGAGCAAATCCCATGTCATCCAATCGTGTACGTAGGGAGAATGGGGATTTGAGTTGGTGGTACGAGGGATTCGTCGATTTCATTGGGTGGGGGTTTTGGGCTGTGAGGCCCATAAATAAGATTCTTGAGTTACCATGGTCAGGGTGGGATTATCCGATTTCAGACACTCAATTTTCATTGGAATGTCAAAGAAGAGATATTCCCTTATATGCTACAGGTATATGGGCCATGCACCTGCACACCATCGATAAGAGAACAGGAGGCGACAAAGATGGAACATCAGCCCAAAACAGTCTCACAGATTGAATTGGAACAAATTGAAATGAAGGAATCCATCAGGGAGTTAGGAGAAACAATCTCACGAGTTGTGGATGGGGTTCAACAATGGCGAGAGCGTCAAGTCAGTAGCATTAAACGTACATTTCCAATTGCCGCTGGCGGCTCACAGTTATTTAATACGATGGGACATGATGCCGTCGTCGTAATAGCCCCCGAATCGTCAAATCTCACAATAAGGACAGCCAGTGGTCCTCGTTACAAATTTAGTGCACGTGATAAATTGGTAGTTATTCCAACTCCCGGTGGAGATACTATTGATATAGCAAACAATAGTTCACATTTAGTTACCGTATTTTGTACGGCATTATCCATGGATAGTGCGGTTTTATGGGGATTAGTGGGTCTTACATCTCAGGTCGAAGCAAGTGATGAATTGATTGCGGGGTCATTTAATGTACCTACCACAGCCGGTCAGCTTCCCGATGTTCCGGGGGTGGAAGTCTTGTTAGTGGCCCCGGCTGGCAACGCCGATACGGTATATGTCGGCAACGCCGCCAGCCAGCCGATTCCGTTAGCTCCGGGGCAATCGTGGAATTGGAATGTCAACAATCTCAATGTGTTTTATG
>CAZXLU010000092.1:0-5649 GCA_964641875.1 Candidatus Woesearchaeota archaeon
GGGGCAAGATTGGATTAGTTAATGTTTCTTTTCGTCTTTAAAAATAAACTAACTTAGTATTTTAAAATTATGTTATTGCTTGATGTAATTTATTACAATATGTAAATTATTTGAAACATTACTTGTAATCCAATTGTTTGCAATTTAATTATGCAAAGATTTTGCAGACGAAAAGACTTTAGAGCTATATAGTCATTAATTTTAAGACAAAGCTGGTATAAATCAATTTGCTCTATTTAAGTTGTGACAAACTCAATATAACAGAGTTTAAAGTTCTTTAATTCAGAAAGGCTTTTATATGATTACATATATGTTATACGATATGAAAGCGTGGGTCTTAAGTAAAAACGGTATTGAAAATCTAACCTTAAAAGAAGTAGAAAAACCTAAAGTTAAAGCGGGACAAGTATTAGTGAAAGTAAAAGCAATTGGATTAAATCCAATTGATTCTATTGTAGTTAACTTAATACCTGTAAATTCTGAGAAAATACCTGGAGCAGAATTTGCGGGAGAGATAGAAGAAGTTGGGGAGGGAGTAGAAGGATTAAATAAAGGCGATAAAGTAACAGTCTATAACAGATACTTTGATGGAACTTGCTATTACTGTAAAAGTGGAAATGAGATGCTGTGTGATAATGGATATATATTCAGTATAGGCTCAAATGGTGGGTTGGCCGAATACGTTGCATTGGATCAAAAGAATTTGTTTAAGATACCTGATTCAGTAAATTTTGAATTAGCTGCAAGCTTACCGGTGGCTGCACTTACCCCGTACAATGCTTTGGAAAGAGCAAAAATAAGGAAAGACGAATTCGTTGTTGTTATAGGTGCATCTGGTAATACTGGCGTATTTGCTCTTCAGTTCGCTAAAATTTTTGGTGCTAAAACCATTGCTATCTCTAGCAAAGAATGGATTAAAGATTTCAGCGCAGATTATGTAATAGAGTATGAAAATGCACTTGAAGAAGTAAAAAGAATAACTAATTCCCACATGGCCGATATAGTTATAGAGTCAATAGGTGAAAAATTATGGGATTTAGGGTATTCACTTCTAAGCAAAAATGGTAGGATGGTTACATTCGGAACAGAAACTGGAAGTAATATTAAAATGGATATTTCTCAACTATATTCAAAGCAGTTAAGTATCATAGGTTCTACAGGTGGCTCAATAAAACAATTCTCAGAAGTAGTTGAAAGATCTAAGAATTTGAAAGTAAAAGTTTGGAAGAAATTCAATTTCCAGGAAGTAAAAGAAGCCTTTAAAGAGAACAATAGTAAAGAGAAAGATGGCAGAATTATAATAGAATTTTAACGTTTAATTTGTTTATACGATTGTTCTCCTTTACAATCTAGTGTAGCTCCAAAACTTTAAAGATGTGATTAAAGAACTTAAGGATTGGCAAATAAACGATAATTTTAATTTTTATTTAAACGTAATAAGTAGTCTCAATATAATATTTTATTATCATAAGATAAGGTTCTTAAAATCTGATAAATTTTTTATCACAAAATCTGGCTCGTATTTACTGATTTCATTTGATTTTGTGTAACCCGTAAAAAGAACTGCTTTCATTCCCGATTCTTTTGCATTCTGTATGTCTAAATCTAAACGATCCCCAATCATTACTATGTCTTTTGTATTTAACCCCAAAAGTCTTGCAGTTTCTACAAATGGTTTAATGCCATCTCTTACTTTTGAGAAGGGTATTGTTTCTCCAGCTATGACCACAAAATCAAAGTATCTATGAAATGGGACTTTATTTATTCTCTCTGCTTTTAAGCCACTTACTAAATCCCTTTCGCTTAAAATCGCCAGCTTTTTTCCCGCTTCTTTCAGTTCTTTTAGTAATCCCCCAGTTTCGCTTGAAAATTTCTGATTATTTAGAACATAGGAATAAAACATCTGTTTGTAGTATTCTTTCTCCTCCTCATTCAATTTTATCAGATTCTTCTCTGCTATCAAATGTATCCAATCTGCATGATTGTAAGATACTTTAAATCCTGCCAATTCCCTAATCTTTTCTTGCTGAAAAGAGTCGGCTTCAGAAATAAGCTTTTCTTTGTCTATATTAAATTTTTTAGCAATATTAGAGAAAACGGCTCTATAAGCATCTGATATGGTTGTTTTAGTATCCACCAAGGTGTTATCAAAATCGAAGACTACGCCTTTAAAATCAATTCTGCCTTTAGTAAGCATTAATTATTTAAGATATACCTTTATTATTAAGCTTTTCTACTTAAGAAATTTAAAAACAAATATGAAATGTAGCTACTTATAGAAAGGTATTATGATAAGGATTATTTCAATCACAAAAAGAAGGATAACTATCCATTCTAAAAACGAACTAGTATCCTCTGATACCTGACTTTGTATAAAACTACGTATATTTACAAGCATATCAAATGTCGTTTCGAGTCTTTTTGCTAGGTCAGTAAGACGAAAAGCATCAGAAAGAAGAGAATAAAGTCTGGCAAGATACCACTCTCCGAAGCTCATGATTATCTGGTTTATGCCTTCGACAAGATCCTTGTACTCTGCATAAAAGTCGCTTATCTCTTTGCTTAGCCTTATCAGATTCCTTCTAGTGAATATGATATAAATAGGATTTCTTTTCATATTAAGGAAACGCTCATTTACAGTATCTATCATCTTGTTCACTTCATTTTGATATACTCTATATTCCAAGAGCTGTATGTTTGCTGTGTCTGCCGCTATTATCTCATTCTCATAATTGCTTGTGTTTGATATCAGAAACATTGCGTCCCAGTCGACTATTACTGAATCACAGCCGTAGTATGACAAACTCCTCTTTATTGTATTAGTCACGTATTCCTTTGAAAGTTCTTTGTAATTCTGCTCATCCAGTAGTATACCTGCTATTAGTTCCTTGTTTTTTTCTACAAAATTACTGGCACACTGCTCTAGAAAGTATGACCTGTACATTTCAAATATTCTTTTTTCCTTTATCTGCATCCGCTTTGAAAGCGTTTTTTCAATTCTAACTTTCGTGTCTTCGGCAAGCTCCTTAAATCTGCTTTCAAAACGCTTATCGAAAGTTATACTTTCCAGCAAAACCGTATTTAAATTTCCAATTGGAGAACGTACTCGAATAGCCATCGCACCTACAGAGTAGATTACACATTGTATGTTGACTGAAAGACTTATACTATCAAATTTCACGTCTTTTTTGCCTGCATTGATGATTATGGGGAGTTCAAATGGATTCAATCCTTCCGGCACAGCTTTTCCATACTCGTAAAAAGAGAATTCCTCTGCCCCTCTAAAATAGCTTTTAACCTCCTTTAGGTCTATCTCATCCGAAAAATCGTAGAAATAGCTGTAAATAATTTCTCCTTTCATAAAGGATGATTTAGTATCCTCTTAATTATATACTTGTTTTATATTTTATTAATTACTTACAGATAAACATTTTTATATCATTTAAAATCTAAAAAGGAAATGAAGAACAAAAACTTGAATAGGATATTGAAAGACGACGCGGAATATAAAAACTTCTTATTTAAAAAGTTAGGTATAAATGAGAATATTGAAATCATAAAAAATTTCCTACCTTACTATATTAACAGCATGGCTTATTCTATAGGATACAACAAGATATGGATATCAAATGAGACTCGACGTATAATGTACTTTATAGCAGAGAAGGATGAACTTAAAGAACTTAGAGAGGGATGCAAGTTTATAATATTACATGAATTAGGGCATTCCCATAATGTAAATAATAAAAATAAAAATGTCAGAGATTATTTTCTCAAATTACTTAATATTAACAATGGTAATTACATCATAGAAGGATTTCCAGAATCAGAAGCGACAAGATATGCGCTTTCAAAATCAAACGACTATATAGAAGCACTTGCTGGATTTTTAGCCGTAGCAAGCTTTTTGTACAAAAGTGATGCAAAAACTGTCATAGATTCTTATTCTGAACATTTCTCAAATTCAAATATAAAGGAAGAGGAAAAAAGAAGGAATTTAAATTCTTTCAGTAATTTCAAACTTTCAGATGAAAACTATGAGAAAATATTAGAGAAGACAAAAGTATACATAGATAAATTAAATTATAACCTTGTAAGAAGTCTTCTGCATAAAGTAAAGGATAAAAATAAGAGTTATACCCTAGAATAATGATTTATGAATATTCTATAACATTCATAATTTGGAAGAAATTTTCTTACTACTTTTTCCCAACCTTTGCTTCCCACTAAACTTCTTACCAAACTAGAGCTTACAACTGAAAGATCCTCTGGAGGTATAAGGAAAATCGTTGTTATCTTTTCATTCAATCTGCTGTTTATATATTGTATCCCCTTTTCATACTCCAGGTCAGTTTCCGTCCTTATGCCTCTTATTATATAAGAAGCGTTTATCCTGACAGCGTAGTCTACTAAAAATTCTCCCTTGAATGAATCTACTCTTAGATTTTTATATTTCTTTGCTACAGAAACAATCATTTTTCTCTTTTCCTCCAGTGAGAAATCCTCCTTTTTCTGCTGATTCTCGCCTACTGCAACTACTAATTCATCGAACAAAGATGCAGCCTTCTTGATTACCCATTCATGTCCTATTGTTATTGGATCAAAGCTGCCTGCGTAAACCGCTCTTTTCATACCATATTTAGTGGTTTTTTTAACTTAAATAAAAATTTTATCTTTCTTAACAAGTGTTTACTGCAAATGTATCTGTGGTATTTGTAATCATACAATACTGCATATTATATGAGAAAAAAGAGTCTCATAGCAACTTTATTTTTAATTAATGAAATGTTTATAACCATTTAAATATAGAAAAATGTCTTATTTCATGCCTTTTAAATCAGCAAAGGAAAAATAAAAAACCAAATCATTCTTTAGCTGCTTTTTCCTGCTATCGTACCCGTTGCATTTGCAGTAACCGTGCCTGTTGCCGTAGCATATGAGTAAGTCAAAGCACCGCTTGCTGAAAAGCTTACTCCTGAAGCAGAACATGTTGCATCTGGCACAGTTATAATAAATGTAGTTCCTGGAGAAACGTTTGTTGTGCTAGACTTATAAATATTTGTAGAAGAAGGAGTTCCTGCACTAAATCCAGTTAAACCATTTAAATAAAAACCAATTATCTATGCTGATGTTGCAGAACCCGGCAATACTCCTACAATAAATGAAACATAGGTTGCCGTACTACTACAGCTGCACTTACTGCGAACGGACTGAATCCGCTGCTTGTTGCGGTTACGCTTACCTTCGGGGTGAAAATACCCATAGAGTACAGGATTACAGCTACGATGACTATTACTAGAATAGCCTAGCCATACGTCATTTGGAATGCTAACTGTCCTTTTGCCATGGTACCATAAAAATGTGTATATTTAAATGTTAAATAAGGAGCGGTTTATAGTCCCTACAGATATTTGTAATAATGGATAAATTAAACGAAGTTACAGATTTGTATCGATAAACATAAAAATTTTTCCTAACAAGAAACTGTTAAAGAAAGCTATGAAATAAAAAACGCATTAATCCTTTAAAATAGCTTTAAAAATTAAAAAAAATAAAAAAACCAAATCATTCTTTAGCTGCTTGTTCCTGCTATCGTACCCGTTGCAGTTGTAGTAACCGGCCCTGCTGTGCTAGTGTATGAATAGTCTA
>CAZXLU010000093.1:0-5566 GCA_964641875.1 Candidatus Woesearchaeota archaeon
AGGCTGGCGGGAAGCTGGTCCTGAAGGCTTGGGGAGATAGCGGACCCCGCGAAGGTGTCCGCAGGTGCCACGCCGACCGTTTGTCCGTCTATGCTGGTGGACACCTTGCCGGAGATCGCCGACACCACGATATCGCTCGGGCTAACTACCCGGGGCCATGTGATAGCTCCCGCGAAGGTGGAGCTTGCCGGCCCGGAGATCTGGAGGATGCGCAGGGTGACCCCCTCGGTGTAGTAGGACGCCCCGGACGCTACCGAGATGGCCGGGGAGGTGTTTCCCTCTGCGTCCACGTAGGTAATGGTGAGCGCCCCAACCCCGGACACCACCACGAGATTACATTTCTGGGCGTACCCGAGGTTGAGCGTGTACCCGCTGCCCACCGCTTGGCTTGCGATAGCCATATCGATAGGCGCGGTCCGCACCGGTTCCACCATAGTGTTGTCTCCCCCCCAGACCGCTACGAGATGACGTCCAGGGTGCCGGACGACTGCCCGTTGTCGTTGAAGGTAAGCTGTGCTGACTTGGGGTTCTTCCACGTGAAAGTATAGCTGGAGTAAGCTCCGAGGTGGAATACCGGGACGCCGCTCCACCCGATAAGCACGGTGCCGCTGGAGTTGTTCAAGACCGTGAACCGGTCCACTAACCGGTCGATGTTATCCAGCAGGGGTTGAGGCAAGCTCGTGCCGTTCAGCGGGTAGCTGACGGAGAACCCCCTGCCAGCGTTGACCAGGGCGTAGAAGAACCGAGAGAATAGCGTAAAGATATCCTGGGCGATCCCGGGCTGTACTGTTCCTGACATAGCTGTTTGCTCCTAGTGTGCGTACCCGTGAGCCACCACGTCAACGGCGATGCCGCCAGCGAGCAGGGCGATACCCACGAGCAGGATAGACTGATGCTTCTTCGCAGCGCCGATGAAGAGCAGGGCCAGGGCGATGCCCACGATCGCGAGCGCCCCCCACTCCACGTGGGGTTCGGTGGCGGTGCCGATAGCCGAGCAGATAGAGCAGGTGCCTACCATGTGCCTACAGACCTCCCGGGTGGGTGGCGGAGAAGAAGATAACCGCGATGGCGATAACGATAACGGCCAGGATGCCGAGGATTATCTCTACCGATAGGCTGGCGCTCCCGAGCCAACCGGAGATCTGGCCCTCGGTCTGGCTGTTGCCGTACCCGAGCGCCGCCAGGAACGCGTCCCAGGAAGAGGCGGCCCCCTGGCCGGGTGGGGCGGAGACCGAGCTAGGCACCATATTGAATTGCTGTCCCAGGGACCCCGGGTTGGCCCCGAAGGACAGGTTGTTAATGGTCTGCGCGGAGTACCCGTTGGCTTGCGCCGTCATGGCGGTGAAGCTGCCGGCGCAGGTGTACGGGATGCTCCAAACGTACTTTCCGTCCGCGCCCGTGTACCCCTGGATCTGCTGGCCGTCACCGGACGTACAGCCGATAGCGTACCACTCGCAGGGGCTCGTATTGTAGTTAGCCGTCACCTCGGCGTTGGCAACAGGAGCGCCCGTCTTGGCGTCCACCACGTGAAAGGTCATGCTTCCCATATGCGTTCCGTCCTCCTTTCCCCCCGGGAGCCCGGCCGCTTACAGGAACCCGTCCCCAAACAGGTCGGCGACCCCGTTAACGATCTCGATGAGCCCCACGAGCACCGCGAGGTACTTCAGCCACTTCTTGTCGGCCTTCATTCCGAGGTGGACCGTCAGCAAGCCCCCGAGCATGAAGATGGCCGACTCGAGGACCTGGCCGGTGTAGAGGTTATTCGCCGGGGACAGAGGGTTGTTCCCGATCGCGCTCGTCAGCCCCAGAGAGCCGTAGGGCAGGTACTTGCCTACGACCCAGGTGAGGCCGGCGGTCCCGAGAGCCAGGTAACCCGGGTCCACGCTCTTGAGGCTCGGCATGGGCTTTGCCTCACGCGGGGGTGTACCACAGGAACCCGGCCCGGACGCCGCTCGTGGCGGGAGACGAGCCCCAGGTCACCAGGAAGCTGGTCGTGCGTCCGAGCGTAATGCCGGTGTTCAACGCCAAGCAGAAATACATATCCCCGGTTGGCATGTTCGTAGTCAGCTTCGAGTTGATGAGCGCCGAGAGTTGCTGTCCGCTCGTGTTCTGGGTGATTACGTTTCCAGCCACACTAAGCTGTAGCTGGTTCACGTCCGTGTCCGCGTTCAAGCCGGTGAAGAAAAGCTCGGTCAACGGGACTCCCTGGTTGGGCAGGATCGGGCCGTAGTCCGTCTCTCCGCTCGCGGTCGGCTGGACCGGCAGGCTGGAGGAGTTAAAGTGCATGAGCGCGTTGGCGACCCCGACCTCGAAGACGAAGGTGTAGGTCACGGACAGGGCGGTGGTGGTGCTGGTAAACGTTGCGGGAGCCACCGTCACGACCTCAAGGGTGTAGGGTCCCTGGCTCGCCGGCAGACTGACCGGCAGGTAGTAGGTCCCGGTCTCTTGCGTGGCGGCATCCGTGTCCACGGTCGCTGGAAGCTGGCCGTACTGCGAGAGCCTCTGAGACAGCGTGTAGATATCGGGGGACGGCTGGATAGTGATGGGGAGCCCGCTCGCCCCGTAGATCTTTAGCTGGCTGATAGCCGTGAGGATATCGGTCGTGGTTGAGGTGTTCCCGGTAGGCGTCACCTTCAAGATGAGGGTCATGGAGGTGTAGTCGCCCGCGTCTTGAAGCACGTAGGTCTTATCGGCAGGGCCGGAGACTGTGTCCGTGAAGCTGACGGACGAAGCGATCTGGTTCACGACCGGGCTGGGACCCGGGGCGACACCGGACCCGCTGGACTTGGTCCCTCCCGCAGGGGCCTGTGCGGCCTGACGGGTGGGTCCCTGAACGAGGACGGGAGACCCGATGATCTTCCCGCCACCCGGGGAGGTGGTGGAGCTTGCGGTCTTGCTCGACTTAGCAAACAGGGTCGGCGGAGGACCTCCGGTCTTGCCAAGCTGGCGTCCGAAAATGGTCGGCATGGTATCTGTTCCTCCTTAAGCGCTCGGCAGGCTGGACGAGATCAGCTCGTAAACAACGATCCCGGCCACAACGGCCACAACGACAATCAAGAAGTGTTCGATGGCTTCGCTCATGTTCTTTGGTCCTCCTTAGGCCGCCACGCTCACGTTAGAGGCGGCAAAGTGATAGCCCAAAACGCCTGCGGCGGCGATAACGCCCACGAGCAGGTCCTTCACATAGGGGACACCTTCCAGGGCCGAGCCCGCGAAGGCTCCGGCAAATGTCACGGCTGCGGTCTCAAGCGCAGAGGCGCTGATCTTGCTGGTCGTCATAGACCTTTTCTCAACCTAAACGCTCCCACCCCGGGTTGGGAGTGGGTAGGGGTGTGCCCTACGGGTCGGGAGCGGAGGCCTGTTTCTCCGCACCCTCGGGGCGGTCCTTCCCGAGCCCGTACCGGTCGCGCAGGTATTGAGACTGAAGCGCAGATCGTAGCAGGCGGCGGTCCTCGCGGGAGTGTCGCTCGCCCCTTAGCTCTTCGAGGGTGGCGATCTGTTGGTCAGCCCACCGAGCGGCGTCCCGGATGCGTTCCAGCTTCTCCGGCCGGTTCTCCCGCTCCCACCGCGCGCGGTCTTCCTTATTTCTGTAGGGCATCTAGCTTTGCCTCCATTTTCCGAAGCCGTGCGGACATGTCCAGCAGGGCGGCCTTCGTCAGAGCGTTGTGCTCCTCGTTCGACAGGAAAAACTGCTGGAGCAGACGGATAGCCCCTTCCATTCCGCCCACCGGGGCAAGGAGCTTAGCGATAGCGGGGTTCGGCTGGTTCGGCGCGGGCTGGTCTTCGCTCATGTTGCGGGTCCCTCCACCGTCACGTCTCCGTTAGGGTGAAGATACAGATACCGGTACGACTTGTACGGGGCCTCTCCGCCCCGCTCCTCCAGGAACGGGGCGTAGTCCTTCACCCGAGAGCGGTCGTAGGGGGAGAGGTAAAAGTAAACCTGGTGAGAGGAGTTAGCCAACCACGTCTTATCGAGCAGAGCCGGCCGTTGGGTGCTACCCACCACCGTGATGTTCCGCTTCCGTGCCTTGCGGACCAGCATGACCAAGCCCTCGTCCATTTGCCCGGGGCGGCCGAAGTCAGTTAGCTCATCCACGTACAGGCAAACGTCATGCCCGTTCTCCAGCAGTCCACCGGTAAGCACGGTCAGGTCCTCGTGGGGGAACGCAACGACCCGGACCCGGAACGGGCGATCTCCAGCCGCCAGCGCCACCGCGCGTTTCTGGCTCACCCGGGGCAGGGCGTTAAAGTCGCGCTCTTCCGTGTCCAGCACGATAACGCGCCGGTACTGCGGTAGCAGGTCCTCGCGAACCCAATAGGTCTTACCGGTCCCGGTGGCCCCAAGCACGCTCACATGCTCCCCGAGCGGGGGGGACTTCATGCTTTGCCTCCCGGCACGGGTCCGAGCGACTCCAGCGGAATAACCCCGGTCTGAACGAAAGGCTCGGCGGGCGCTCCCGAGGTGCGGCGGTCCTTCTCCGGGGCGGGCGCGGTCTTCGGCGGCCGGTTCGAGCGAATATGCCCGATATAGCGGGCAGTTTTGCTAGCTTCCATGACCAAAACGCCGATAACGGCCAGCATGAGCGGAAGGTCCTTAACGTGGAGCTTCGCGCCGACCGCTTGGCTCAAGGTGTGCCACATGTTCTTTTCGCTCTCGGTTAATGACCACCCTGGCCAACGGGAAACGTCCGCAAGCAGGTCGTGGGCATAGACCACGATGCCGGTAAGCGCCTCCGCTACTCCCTGGATATCGGCCGGGGCCATGGCGGGCGCGGACGCCGCCTGCTCCTCCTTTAGCGCCTCCTTCTCCCATGCGGCGATCTCGCCCGGGGTGGGGGCGTCCGGCTCGGGAGCAGGGGCCGGGGGGGCTTGAAGAGGGGGGGTCTCTACTGCTTCCGCCATAGGGTTTCCCAATCCATTGACTCCAGGGTAAGGGCTTCGTCCACCTTCGCTCCCTTTTGGCGGAGCGCTCGGTTCATCTTCGCGGCCTTCCGGAGCATGGTTAGATAGCCCGCCTGTTGGGTTAGATACAGCAGGTACCCGCTCGCGATTGCGGCGCCGACCTCTCCGATGGCCCCCACGACTACGGCTATCGTTTCCGGGTCTAGCGCCAATGGTCCCACCAGCCCTTCCGCTTCGGCGTTTCCGGCTTCCGAAAGGTCTCCGTCCCGGCTTCGGCGGGCTTCGTCTCCGCATTCGCCTCCTTTCGCTCCGGCTTCGTGGGGGATTCGGCCGGCTTCGTGTCCGCATTCGTCCCGGCTTCGTGTGCCTCATTTTTCGGCTTCGTCTCGGCTTCGTCCGGCTTCGCGGCCGGCTTCGCTCGGCTTCGTGCCTCTTTCATTCGTTGGGCCCATTCCTTACCCCTTTGGCGTAGGACCTCGTCATGGGCTTTCTGCTTCGGCGTTCGGGGCTTCGTTGGCTTGGGGGGGGTCTTTTCCGTCATGGTTAGCTACTCGTCCAGGTGAAGGGACCCATGAAGGTGCGGACTGTGTAGATGGGCTGGTAAACGATAGGGACGATCGGGTGGCACCAGCAACGGCAAGCGAGGTTACAATTGCAAACGGGA
>CAZXLU010000094.1:0-5562 GCA_964641875.1 Candidatus Woesearchaeota archaeon
TGAAAATGCGCCAACCGGGATTCGCACCCGGGCCACTGGCTTGGGAAGCCAGAGTTCTGCTGCTAGACTATTGGCGCTTTATAAGTATAAGATTAACTTGAATTAATTAACTTTTGCACAAACTATCTCCTGCCTTCTATATTGTTATTAGTCTAATTGCTTTTCTGAAAAAGCTATTGTAAAAGGTTTTAAAGTAAATTTCTTTAATTTTATAAGGTAAATGTATAAACCAGTTTGTAAGACTATTGATAGAAATATAGAAACTGATACAAACAATTTTATATTTTCTCCTATCTTTTCAATAAGGCCCATACTAATATACGGTTATTTAAGTTTAAAAATCTAAAAGTTTTATATATGTGTATAATAAATTAATGATATGGCATTATTCAAAAAGAAAAAAGAAAAACCTCTAAATCCTTATTATAACGAGGCTAACTTAAAGCCGATAGCGGCTACTGCTCCACAGAATAACAATTCCGGTCAAACTACAGATGCTAATCCGACGGCAGTAAACCCGAATACAGTTACACAAAAACCTCAAGAAAACGAAAAAAAGGGGGTTTCCATACCTTTAATCCCAGTACCTAATGTAAAAGTACCTGACATTAATCTGCAGCCGGTAAGAAGCGCAGGTATAAGCGTGTTAGATGCTTTAAGGCTAGAATCTAGTAGCAAATCAATAGCATTCATAAAGATGAGCGATTTCAAAAGAATATTGGATGATATAAAGGAACTTGAAAAGAGGATAACACAGTCTCAGGCCGATTTAGAGAATTATTCCAGAGAACTAGACAAACAGAGAGAATACGTGAAAAATTACAACCAACTTATTCAAGAAATGCATAAGATGATTGAAAGGATGTCAACGTATCTTTCTAATGTAGAGGATTAAATTTGGGAAAAGAAGAGATAGATATTGATTACTTCAGAAAAGTCGATTTAAAGGTTGCGAAGGTTATAGAAGCAGAAAACGTGGAGAAAAGCAACAAATTGATAAAAATAAAGCTTTCATTTGGAGATCATGAAAAAACAATATTAAGCGGTATAAGGAAAGATTACTCTCCGCAGGATTTAATAGGAAAAAAGATAATTGTAATTGATAATCTAAAACCGGCAAAGCTTATGGGTTTTGAATCCCAGGGCATGCTTCTGGCAGCAAGCGATGAATCTGGTAATATATCTTTATTAACAGTTGATAAAGACATAAAGGAAGGAAGCATTGTTAACTGAATACTGCGATGCAATACTAAAGAATCATATGCATAAAGTTAAGACCTTATACAGTAAAATAGAAAATTCAAAAATTTAAACAGTGTATGAAAGTAATATTTTTCATGCAAACCCCTTCTGCCGTATAATATCCACCGGATCACCGTCTACAACTGTTATATCTTCAGGCAGATACTTTCTAAAAATATTGGTATCATATCTTGAGTCCATTAAAACTATGGCGCATTTATCCTTCTCTGACCTTATACCCCTGCCTGCTGCTTGCATGACTTTTATCATTGTAGGCAAAACCTGTGCATATTCAAAGCCTTTTCCAGTCTTTTTATCGTAGTAAATCTGCATGGCCTTAAGCTTTATTGAAGGTGGTTCAAATGGCACGCCTACTATGCCTATAAGCCTTATCATATTGTTTTTTATCCCTATGCTTTCAGAGAAATTTCCATTCATAACCGCGAATAATACTGAAGAAGAATAAGATAATTTTTCCATCAGCTCGTTCTTACTTTCTCTTTCCATATTCTTTTGTTCCCTTATTATTCTGGATTTGAATTTGCTCTCCTCATATATTTTATCCATAAATGAATAAGACGGAAAGAAAAATATCATATTGTAACTTATTCTCCCGAGTATGTTGTCTATTTCATTAGAAATCTTAGAGTACTGCTCTTCTCTTGTAGTGAACTTAGATGTCACGGCTTTGTCTATAACTATCAATTTATTCTCTTCGCTTAAATCACTATTCACTTCTATCGATTTTGAATCTTCTATACCTAACAAGTTTGAAAACATTTCTATCGGCCTAAAAGTTCCACTCATAAGTATGGAAGAGTAAAATGAATCTATAACTCCTTGGGAGTAATACGCTGGATCTAGAACATTTACGTTTATTCTTCTGCCTTTCTCTTCCATTGAAACATATATTATGTCCTCTTCTTTTGCTGAAAGCAGTTTCTCAACAAAATTCTTGAGAATGAAAGTAGCAGGTATATTGTATCCTTTTTCATGAAATTCTACTATTTCTTCTAGCTTTTGCAAATCTGTTTCTGAGAAAATTTCCCTTATATCTATGATGCTTTCTTTTGTTATTTTTCTCACGTCTGCGATTATTTTATCTATCTTTAATGCGATATCATTATACCCCGCCAGGTTTGCCTCTGAATAGGCTTTCTCAAGATTTCTCTGCGATATAGAAAAAGAATTTATGTCTAAAATCTTGTTTGGCAGATTGTGTGCTTCGTCTACTACCAATATTGTATTTCCTGGATCTATCTCTGTTCTTATTGTAAAGCCTAAAGCTATATTTGGATCAAAAACATGAGAATAATTTGCCACTATAACAGTAGATTGCTTTGCATTCAACAAAGAAAGCTCGTATGGACATAATTCAAAGTCCTTGGCGGACTGCATTACGCTTTTTGGATCCGATATACCGGAGGATAAAACGTTTATTACTATCGGCTTTACATCCTTATTTTTTGTAAATGTATTACTGTAAAAATCGCACATATTCTGTTCCCTTACGGCTCTGCAGAACTCTATAAACAAAGACGGTTCTACTGAATTTTCAAAAAGACACATAGACCTTTTGCCATTTATACCAGCAAACTTTACCTTTTCTGAGGAAACGGCGTTT
Source organism: Candidatus Woesearchaeota archaeon (assembly GCA_964641875.1). Taxonomy (GTDB): domain Archaea; phylum Nanobdellota; class Nanobdellia; order Parvarchaeales; family Parvarchaeaceae; genus Parvarchaeum. Next base: position 2,867 of record CAZXLU010000094.1, read on the forward strand.
ATCCTTTTCATAGTTTCATATACTATGTTCTGGTGGGTATGCTTTGCTGTCAAGAATAAAACTTTCAAATTGCTTTCTATATCCATCTTCACCGCAGCATAAAGAACTGCTGCAGTTTTACCCATCCCAGTAGAAGCCTGTATTGTCAACTTCCCCCTATTCTTTATAGCTTCTTCTACAGATTCTATTATGTCCTTTTGGCCCTTACGCATTGACTTGAAAGGAAATGATATCATAGAGTAGACATAGAATTTAAGTGTTTTATGCTTTTTCAATATTTTCTAATAGCAGCATTCATATGGTTAAACAGAAGCATAAAAAAATTTTCTCTTTCTTTTTTGATAAAGCCTTGGCTAATAATTACCTTTTTAGAAAGCAATCATCATCAAAAATACCAATGTATTGTGTGTACATTCAAAGATATAAATCTAAGATTATGATAAACTGTTAAGGGTTATTTCTCCATTGAAATTCTCTATTTTTTTAATTGACATATTATAATCTATATAGGAATTTGACACTAAAGAGGTATTTTTTATTTTCTGATTTAATGAGATTCTTGCGAATATGCTATTCATAACAGGCATATTGTACTCGCTAGACAAACAGCTTGTTTCTGTACCGGATAATACGCCTGTTGAAGTAAATCCTACATTATTCAAAGAAAATGAAGAATTGCTCTCATTTAAATCGATAGAAAATGACGCTTCTGTAAATAAGCATTTATAACCTAGATAAGTCGTGTTGTAATCCCTTAATACTGATATTTTGTTTATCTTTAAACCTGTTAAAAGAGTATTAGAAAGGTTATCAAAGCTTAAATTTAGGGGTATACAGTTTTTATTTCCCCCGGTTAAAGTTGAAATTAAACACATATAAGTATTATTTCCTACAGAAAAAACCGTTGACGAAGAATTTAAAGTCAAGCCTTCTGAATAAATTGTAAGGTTAGACTGTGTTTCTGAGTTTCCATTTAAGCTTTTCATTAAACTTATCTCGCCATTGGAAACTGCGGTGCTGTTTGAAGTACTCCCATTTAATACTAATGAAGTTGAAGTTGAAGAATTTATATTGTAAGTAAACTCCTTCCCATTTCGTATATTATTTTGATATGGATTAAAGCCCACTATATCATTCAATATAGTTCTCTGCAATGAAGAATTCGCAACACTATAACCAAAGCTACTTGAATTTATTGGATTTGTCGGTATCATATTTTGCTTTCCTACTCCAAAAAGCAAAAAGACGACAGAAACCACTATCACAGCAGAGATTATTCCGAATATAAAATACTTTTCCATGTTGATATTTTAACTACATTCAAATCGCGTTGTATATTTAAATAAATTTAATTTATTCCTTCTTTTTCTCAGTTTTATTCGTAGATTTTGGGGTTTCACCGCCATGCCACGTCAACCTTGGCCTTATCTGCACAGGGTATATCCTTTCAGAGTTGTCATCTAATATTATGCATGCCCCAGGTAACCTTGGCAATTCCATCAGATACTTTCGTATATCAGAAGCCATGTATATCTGCATAACAGTATTCAAGGCATCTATATCCAATTTAGCTGTAACGTGCTGCGATATTATTATATCTGACTGTGTAATTATATCTGTGTCTAATTTACCAGGCTGCTGTGTAGCTATTACTAAACCTATACCTGGCTGTCTTCCTTCCTTTATTACTCTTGATAAAGAAGCTGTAGCCGCTGTTCTGCTGTTTGCCGGCAGAAACTCATGAACCTCATCTATGAACATCCAAACTATCGGTATATTCTTGTTCTTTTTTTCTATCAAAGTTTCTGTGGAATTTATCTCCTGCAGTTCCTCATCTCTTCTCTCTTTAGTTCTTATTTCTAATATCTTCTGTGAAAGCAAACCTATGACTAATGCTCTTAAGCTAAATTCACCCAGAGAATGAGCATAAAGACTTATATCCAAGATGTTTATGCATCCTGGGATAAGCATATCCTCTATCTTTGTTCCTTGTTTTTCAAATAAACCCCATTGAATCGCTGCTTCAAATCTTTCCTTAACTGCCTCTTTTACAGTGTCAGAAACAGCTATCTGCGAATCTATCTTTTCAATTATATCCTTTATATCATACTGCCGTTTTTCTTCAGCTAATGATTCTAAAGCTTGGTTTATGGTTATACCATACTCATCATTTATTGAGAAACTAAATATCTCACACCAATCACTCGTTGATAAATCACTTGCTGATATAGAAAAAGGATAATCTGCCATTTCTGCGTTTTCTTCTTTTACAGCGTCGAAAGAACCCTTTGGAACAAAAACGTTTATGTTCTTAAAAGCTGTTGGCTGGTAACCCCACTCTTTTAAAATATCCGCTTCTTTGTAATTTGGACTTTTCATCGTCCAGTATATGCCCATTGTATCTATTATCAAAGAGGTTATGTTTTTTGCCGTGTCTTCATCTAAAGAAGCTAAGCCCTCCGCTATTACACCCATTGTATAGCTTTTTCCTGATCCTCGCTTACCCGCTATCAAAACTACATGCGGTCTAAGGGCATCGAGCATTATATTGTTTCCTAAGCTTACAACATTGCCCATCGTTATGTACTGCTTGCCTATGAATGTTGTAGCTAGATCCCCATAATCCTTTTGATCTTTTTCATTTCTTCCTATAACTACACTGTAAGGCATAATAGAATAGAATTTTTTATCAAATA
>CAZXLU010000095.1:0-5522 GCA_964641875.1 Candidatus Woesearchaeota archaeon
TTAAATAATTTAAAATATGAGGGTAGTGATACAGAATATAAAAAGCTAAATAAAGAAAATCTTGAAGGGGGATATTTTAATATAAATTCAATATTTATTCAACCCGCAGAAGATGTAGAATACTATGAAATTAAGGATAAAAGTTTAATAATGGAATATCATCTTTTGCATATTTTAAATTCAGATAAACTTAATGTCAAAGTTGTTAAATATTATGCGCCATACCCACAAAAATCAGCAATATCCGTACAGATACAAGATTATAATGAAGGAATATGTGAATTTTATCAACACAATTCAGAGTTATTGTGTTTATTTTAAAATTCTCGAAATCGGGATATAATGAATAATTTTAATGTATGTGAATTTAAATCCCATTCTGATAGTGATAGAACTTTAATAGAGCATTTATTGGGGGTAGGGTTTAAAACAGAATGGTTAATTAAAAATGTCATTAAAAAGAAGGAAAATCTTTATTTTTTAGATTCGGATATTGCCTTTTTAACTGGTTTATTTCATGATGCGGGTAAGATAAATCCATATTATCAAAAAATGTTTTTAGTTATAAAGAATGATAATAATGAATATATAAAAGCACATGCTATATTTTCTTCTATTATAGCTTTAGATTTAATAGATAAAAATAAATTTAAAGTAAAAAATGGGGAGGAATTAAAAGAGTGGGAATTAAGGGATGGGAAGTACAAAGCAATTTTATACTGTATATATGGACATCATACAAAAATAAGTATTGATTTATCAGAAAAAATAAGATCGTTTATAAATTCTGTAGATAAGATAAAAGCAAATGTAACCTGTAATAGTGTAGATTCTAATTTGAACATATTTATTAATTGTTTATATGAAAAATTAAAAATATTTGATCCTAATAAACTTGAATGTTTAATACAAAATTTAGATAATAATATTGATGAAAAGGTTCAAATTAAAGATTTTTTTTCTTCTGTTGATAATCAACAAAGTTTTATTAATCGCCTTAATTTACCTAAACGTGTTTTTAATTTACCTGATAAAGAAAATTATATAATTTACTTTGAATTGAATTTGCTTTATTCTGCATTATTACAGGCAGATAGGGGAACTTTTTCAAAAAGTAAAGAAAAAACTGTAATAGATAATCACAATTTAAATTATCCAAATTGGAAATTACCAAAATTTTCTATAAATATAAATACAGAAAGATTAATATCAAAATCTAAAAAAGATGATGTAAATTCTTTAGATAATAAAAGTTCTAACAATAATTTAAATAAACTTCGTTCAAATATTCAAGAGTCTATAATGTTAAATTTATCGGAAAATATAGATTTGATTAACGAAGGTCCTATAATTATAAATGCACCAACAGGATCAGGTAAAACTAAATTATTTTTAGATATAATAAATAAGATAAAAAATAATAGTAAATACAATAAAATTAATAGAGTTATATATTTTTCTCCATTTTTAGCATTAGCTGATGATTTTATAAGCAAGATAACAGATAATAATGTTATAAACAAAGAGGATAAGAAAAAGATATTAAAATATAATTATTTAAGTAAAGAATTAATTAGTGAAGAGAATGAAGAATTAGAGATATCAGAACATAAAGCTTTTGATTTTGAACAAGAAAGTTTTAATATAGAAATGATTATTACTACAATGGAGAGACTTTTACTTACCCTATTTTCTAATAGCACTAAAAATAAAATGAAATTCTTATCTTTAACAAATTCAATATTAATAATAGATGAGATACAAACAATTCCATTTGAATTACTTAATTCTACATTTAAATTGCTTAATTTATTAATAAAAAATACAGATTCAAAAGTAATATTGGTAAGTGCTACAGTACCTAAGCCTTTACTAGAGAATGGCTGCAAATTTTTAATGAAACCTAATGAAGAAGAAACTAAAGAATATCTACGTTTAACGAATAAAAGTATAAGTCTTATAGAAGCAGATTTAGATGTAAATAATTTTAAATTTGAAACCGATAAGCGTGTATTAGTTATATTTAATACAAGAAAACGTTTATATAAATTTGCAAAAGATCTATTAGATAAAAATAATAAAATATTAGATAAAAATAATAAAATTAACTATATATCTACAGGAATAAGGTATAAAGATAGAAAATTAATAATAGATAAATTGAAAAATGTAAATTATGTTGGTTTAACTATTTCAACACAGGTATTAGAAGCAGGTATTGATATAAGTTTTGATTATATCTATAGGCAGATCGCTCCTTTTGATTCTATTATTCAAGCTATGGGTAGATTAAATCGTAATGCGGAAAATAATAGCTCTAAATTATATATTTTTAATATTGAAGATATAAAAAGTGGATATTATTTACCATATGAAAAACTAGAAGTTGATCAAACAAAATATATAATTAATAATCTAAAAAATAAAGGAGAGCTAACATCCTTAAATTTAATTAGTGAATTGGATAATTATTATAACGAATATTTAAATAAAAATATAGATCTTATAAATAAACAATCAGAGATTGATTCTGAAATAAAAAATTTAAAATTTGATCAAATAGAAAAGGTACTTAAAGATTTTAATATGGATCAAGTATCAATAATAATACCAGATAGTGGTGAATTAGAAAAGGTACTTGAAGAATTTAAATTCGATTATAAAAGAGAAAATATAAATAAATATAAATATGAATATTCTGCAAATATACCTAAAAGTCATTTAGAAAGAATAAAAGATTTATTAGATAAGGATTTATATAAGAGAAATATATTAATACCAAAAGATGAAAAATCCCTTCGTGACATATATGATTCAACATTTGGATTAGATAAATGGGTGGATGATAAAGAGGAGTACTAATGCTTTATATAGATTATACTAAATTAACTATTGGTGTATACCCTGATTTAGATAATGTAAAAGCTGAACAGATAAGAGGTTATATTGGATATCTTATGCTTGATGATAGTGGATTTTCTCACCATTCAGACAAATTAATATATGAATATCCAAAGGTGCAATATAGGATAATTAATGGAGAAATAGTTATAATCGGATTAAAGGAATATTCAAATAAAATATACATATTATTGGATAAATTGAAATCTCTTATAATAAATAAAGAATATAAGATTAGGTATATAAAGGTAGAAAATATAAAATTTCTTATAGATAAGGAATTTTCTACTTATAAATTTATAACCCCATGGTTAGCATTAAACGAAATAAATTACAGGAATTTTAAAAATCTTGATACTAAAAATAAAAAAGATTTACTAGGTAGAATATTAATAGGCAATATTTTATCTTTCCTTAAAGGTATGGACATACATTTAGATTTTAAATTAGTGTCTCAAGTAAGTAAATTTAAAACATATACTGTTTATGTAAATAAAAATAAATTTGAAGGTATAAAATGTAAATTTATGGTTAATTTAACACTTCCTGATTTTATAGGGTTAGGAAAAAGTGTTTCCAAAGGGTATGGTTCTATTTTTAGGTGTAAAAATGATATTAGAGATAATCGATGATGGGGCTTATATTACTAGAGATCATGAATCTTTTTTGATAAAAACAAAGGATAAAAAATTAACAATTCCAGCTAAAAAAATAGATTCTATAAATATAATAGCAAATGCTGCTGTTTCAACTTCTATGATAAGATTATGTTTAGAAAATGAGATAAATTTAGTAATATCTAAGAGAAATGGTTACCCTGAAGGAAGATTTTGGTATCCAACTTTAGGAAAAAATTCAACTATAAGAAGAAAGCAATATTTAAATGTGGATACTTATTTTGGTGTAAAAGTTTCAAATGAGTTAGTTAGATTAAAAATAAAAGGACAATACAAAATAGCATATCAAATATGGAAAAATAGGAAAAATAAAAGAAATAATATTAATAGATATCTTAAAGTTTTAAAATCAACAATTAAAACCTTAAAGGAGAATCAATTAATAAAGAAAGATAAATTGCTAGGTATAGAAGGAGCAGCAGCAAGTGCATATTTTAATATATTTAAAGTTGCAATACCAAAAAAATTAGAATTCTTACATAGGGATCAAATTGCAAAAGATCCTATTAATGTAGTACTGAACTATCTATATGGTATATGTTATAGAGAAATTGAATCATCGATAATAATAACAGGATTAGATCCTAATTCGGGATTTTATCATAAAGATAGATATGGTGAGCCTACATTAACATTTGATTTAATAGAAGTATTTCGTCCACTTATAGATAATTTAGTATTATATATGATATCAAAAAATATAATAAAAGAAAAGTGGTTTGATAGAGATTATGAAATAATCTCTTTAACTAATGAAGCTAGAAAAACACTTATTGATCAGTATTATAAAAAATTGCATAAGCAAATAAAAAAGAATTCAATAAAATTATGCTATCAAATAATAAATGATTTATATGAAACAAAATAGAAAAATATTTTATTACGCTGCTTATGATATTTCTAAAAATAGTATTAGATCCAAAATAATAGTTATCTTAAGAAAATATGGTATGGACAGAGTACAAAAAAGTTTATTCTGTGGTTTTTTAAATTCTCAATCTATAAAGGATTTAAAAGATGAAATTAAAATTAATATAGAAATGGGAGATAGTTTATATTTAATACCAACTTCTAAGAAACTTATGGAAAAAGTTGTTATAATAGGTAAAGGATTTGATAAAGATTATATATTTGAAAGAAAAACAGGTGATATAATATAAATGAATACACAACAATAACTGATGTAGTAGAGTATACATTTTGTGAAAAATTTATATATTTTAAGAATGTACTTTGTATTAAGGAGTTTGAAGAAAAAAGAGGCGCAGTTAAAGTTGGCAAAGAATTACATAATAAAATGCAAAATACCAATACTAACTATATAATTAGTAAGGCAAATAAAACTAATAAATTAATAGAGTTACAATTATTTTCCACTAAATATAATTTATTAGGTAAGATTGATCAAGTATTATTCAATGAAAAAGATAATACTGCTATTATATTAGAGATAAAGCATAGTTTTCCTTTTTTGGGAAAAACCTTAATTGTACAATTAGCTTTGGAATCTATTTTAATAAGAGAAAATATGAAAAGAGAATGTAATGAAGCGTTTGTAGAATTTGTTAATTCAAATAATAGAAAGTTAATAAAAGTTAATATAACCGAGGATATGATAAAATTTGCACTCAACCAATTAAAGTTGACTAATGAGATTATTAAAAATAAAAGAATCCCTTATTCTATTTATAATAATAGGTGTATAGATTGTCAGTATAGAAAAATATGTCCTGTCGGAATCCTAAAGAAATCTTTATAAATTTAAAGAAACCCAATTTTATACAAAAATTAAATAGATAATTAATTAATTTTTCGTCTTAAATATAATTGATATTTTAGCAGTTTAAAATTTAGATCCATTATAATAAGGATTGAAACTTATTTAAAGAACTAAATGCCGAGCCTAGCCCAATGTTTAAAATTTAGATCCATTATAATAAGGAT
>CAZXLU010000096.1:0-5486 GCA_964641875.1 Candidatus Woesearchaeota archaeon
TCAGTTACTATTTTTATTATGAAATATGGAAACCTGCCGAATATCTTGCTTATCCTGAGCAGTTGGTATACCATCAATTAACGAATATCTGGTTTGCCTGCGATATAATAGATTATTATATAAATAACGGAATAAGTTTAAAAGGTACCCTTCAGGGCGTATACAGAGACGAAGAAATAAATATTACTGGGAAGATAATCAACACTGAAAGGATTAATGGCAAAAAACAATCATTTTACATCAGTTCCGGCGATCGTATTTATTCTGTGGGAGGAAAGTCAGCCATATATGAAGATATAAAACTTATAAGTATAGTGATAACGAAGTCAACTTGAAAATAATATTCCCTTAATACAATTACACTACTTATCACGATAGTATATCAACAATTTTTAATAATAAGTGTATCTTAATCTCATTATGTTTGACAGAAATTTTAAATTTGGATTTTCTGAATGTGGATTTCAATTTGAAATGGGTATAACAGATACGGACACGAATTCTGACTGGTATGTCTGGGCAAATAGTAAAAACAACGCATTGAATCACTATGTTTCCGGGGATAAACCAGAAAACGGGGTTGGATACTGGGATAAATTCAGGGTGGATCATCGAAATGCACAGAATCTGTGTATGGACTCAGGCAGGCTGGGAATTGAATGGTCCAGAATATTTCCCAAATCTGCAGAAAACATACAAGCCGACGTCCTGATTGAGGATGGTGCAGTAAAGAAGGTAAATATAAATAAGGAACTGCTGGAGAGGATGGATGCGATTGCCGATCAAAGGTCAATAGATCATTATTCTGAAATTTTCTCCGATTTCAAACAGAGGGGAAATTTCCTTATCATAAATTTATATCACTGGACTTTACCCTTATGGTTACATAATCCCTCGGGATTAACCGGGGATGCCATGGGAAACTGCTTTAACAACAGAATAATTGTAGAATTTGCAAAATATGCCGCATTCGCTGCATGGAAATTCGATAAATACGCCGACAGATGGTGCACCATGAATGAGCCAAATATGGTCTATCAGGGATGCAGTCAGGATCGCTCTCTCAAACAGATTACCGCAAACAAAGAGAAATTCGCAACCGGACATGCCAGAGCTTATGATGCAATAAAAAGTGTGAGCAGTAAGCCTGTAGGTATTATATTTGCCAATGGGGACATCATGCCATTTAAGAGGGAGGACACCAGTACTGCTGATCGTGCAAAGTATATTAATAGATACTCCTTTTTCGACTCAATTATTAGTGGAAAATCCAAAGGTCTCTATTCTGATAGCAAGGATCATGATGATAGAACTGACTTAAAGAATAGGGTCGACTGGTTAGGTTTAAACTACTATAGCAGGGACGTTGTTAAAGAGGACAATAGTGATTATGGTTTCTCCATTGTCAAGGGATACGGGCATTACTGCCCGGATATGGAAAAATCTCTGGATGGTAATCCTGTCAGTGACACCGGTTGGGAAATATATCCGGAGGGTATATACAATATAATTCGTGATTACTCGGAAAGATATCACATACCTATTACAATAACTGAGAATGGGATTGCAGATGAAAAAGATCGATACAGGGCATATTATATATCCTCACACCTTAACAACATTGAAAGAGCAATAAATGATGGTTTTAATGTTGAGGGTTATCTCCACTGGGCTCTCACTGATAACTTTGAATGGGCATCCGGATTTTCTAAAAAATTCGGACTTTTTTCAGTTGACATGAATACAAAGGAAAGAACCATGAGAAAAAGTGCAATGACTCTGAAAAAAATAATTGAAACCAGAGAAATTAAAAATGTTGAATAAATAATATTTTTTTATGGGATAATTTTGTCCCCTAATAAGTTACAGCTGGCGAATTTAAATTATGTCTGAAATTCCGACTTCCTTATATTTTGGCATTATACTTACATCTTTGAGAATATGGCCAGTTAAAATTGAGGTTACAGTATCTCCCGAATCAATAATTCCAGATTCCCTCAGTTTTAAAACACCTGCAAGTGCAGCAGCAGATGCCGGTTCACAACCTATGCCGGAACGGTCTATAATCTTTTTTGCATCCATTATCTGGTCATCCGTAACCTTTTCCACTATTCCATTGCTGAATTCTATAGATCTTCTGGCTTTCTTGTAATTGACAGGATTTCCGATTTTAATTGCAGATGCTATTGTTTCTGCCTTCACTGCTTCAATATGATCCTTATTTCCATTCATATAATCATAAAATGGTGCTGCTCCTTCAGCCTGAATTGCCACAAGTTTCGGAACATAGTCTATTACTCCCAGAGTCTTTAAATCCATCAGTGCCTTACCGAAAGCTGAGGTATTGCCGAGATTCCCTGCAGGAAATGATATAAAATCAGGTTTTAATTTCTCCATAATCTCATATATTATAGTTTTCTGTCCTTCTATTCTCCATGGATTAAGCGAGTTAAGCACATAGAACTTATTGGTCCTATCAATAGTTTTCTTTACGTCTGCCATGGCATTGTCAAAGTCACCTTCTATATTAACTATATTTGCACCGTAAGATATGGCCTGAAAGAGTTTATTTGCAGATACGTTTTTTCCCGGTATCATTACGTAGCTCTCTATGCCTGCAAGGGCACTGTAGCTTGCAGCTGCAGCGGATGTGTTCCCGGTAGAGGCACAAAGTGTTTTATCAAATTTTAATCTCATGGCTTCAGAGATGGCTACAGTCATGCCTCTATCCTTGAAAGAACCTGTAGGATTTTCGCCTTCATGCTTCATGACAATATTCTTTATCCCGGCATATTCTGAAATTTTTTCACTTCTGTAAAGATTTGTATCACCCTCACCTCTTGTTATTATATTCTCTTCTGGAATTGAGGGATGAATCATATTTTTGTATTTCCAGACACCTTTGAATTTAGTAGTGTCATATGTCATATCATAATGGAAAACATCCAGTATGTTTCCACATCTGTCGCATGTATACTTGTTCCTGTTTATATTGAATTCTCCCCCGCAATCCGGGCATTTTAAAACGGAAAACGTCATTGACAGTTTAATGATAAGTCATATAAATTATTTACCCGTGCAATAATAAATTACCATTAAAAATTACAGGCAAATATCCAAACTTTTAATTATTTTTTTATATGGAGTTGGATTAATAGTGGATTATATGGAGGATCTGAGCGTAGAGTGCTTGCCGAAATATTATACGGTTCCTCATCGGGAGTCATTCCGGTATTCGCAATATTAACAGGCTCCCAATCTAATGTATTTGTGTTTTTTTAGAATACTGATTTCATGGATTTTTCTAGCTTTGATACTCAGAAAATTATGAAAAATTATTGATAAAAATATTGAACTCATAAGTTTTCATATCATGTATACTTCTTACCCTCACCTCGGTATTTCTATTTTACCAGTCTTCTAGATACCGGTAGAGGCAATAATATTTTAATATTCATGGCCGGCGATAGGGGAAGTGCTTTCCCCGTTTATTATGGAGAAGATAACCGGCAAGGTTTATATCAATATGGCTGTAGCCATAAGCGGTGTTGTAATAATACCAGCAGGAGCTCCCTATGAATACATCGAGAATACTCATAGATCCAATGTGGGTGATAATCTGCGGCATGCCTTCCATAACCATCGTAGTTTCATCCAGAGGTAACGATCCCATCAATCCAGTGTTATTATTATCTGTGATTTCTGCATTCTCATGAAATTTTTATATTCTAAAATTAAAATAAATTTGCAAAAATCAAATAATTATGGCCTAATTTCTGTCTTTTTCCTTTAATATATTTATAAATGCATGCATCCACTGCGGGTGGTCTGGCCAGGCACGTGCAGATACCAGATTTCCGTCTACTACAGCTGCCCCGTCCACAAATGTTCCTCCTGCGATTTCAACATCCGGTGCAAGGGCAGGATACGCAGCTGTTTTTCTTCCCTTCAATACTCCGGCAGTTGCGAGCCCCAAGGGCGCATGGCACAATTCAGCCACAGGCTCATCTTTTTCAAAGAAATACTTTACTATTCTGATAAAGTCCCTATTATTTCTTATATATTCAGGAGCCCTGCCCCCTGGAATTATCAGTGCATCGTATTTTGAAGGGTCTACGTCCTTAAATGCCGCATCAGCCTGGAGCTTATAGCCAAGTTTTTCCGTGTAAGTATCGAAGCCTTCCTCAAAATCATGGACTACAAGTTGTATCTTCTTTTTTTCTGGGGCGGCAACTGTAACTTCATATCCCTCCTCCCTCATTCTTTGCAGGGGATACATTACTTCAAGCGATTCTCCGGCATCTCCGGTTAGAATTAATACTTTAACCATAATTATAATAAACCAATTGCATATAAAAAATTTTCCGGTAGGATCCTTTATTCTCTTATGTATTATTTTTTTATAAAACAGTAACAGGGGCAGATGATGATTGAACTGGATAATATCTAATTATTTATTTCAGGTATTCTTTTATATTCGTATAAAATTAAAATAAATAATATAATCACGGGAACTGCAAATAAAAGGAATGTATATCTCAATCCTATGGAGTAAACCATTAGTCCTGATACGGAAGGAACAACAACCGCAAGGAACATCATTAACGCATAAAAATATGTATTTGCCACTGATATTTCATCTTCCTTAAATGATCTTGATAAGGCTGTTAGTGATGTTGGAAATGTTAAACCGTGCGGTATTCCCAGAAAACAGATAATAATAAAATAAATAATTAAACTGCTAGAAAAATATATCATTATTAAACCTACAATGGTTATAATTATGGCAACGGTTGTTGTTTTATACAACTTTTTTGTTGGTCTGTATGATAGAACAAACCTCGATAAAAATGACAGTCCAAAGAAACCAGCAAGCAATAATTCAACAAAGGAATAAGGAGCATTGAATTCTGTTCTTGCAAATATTCCCCCGAATGTTAGTATTAATGCAAAGGGTATATCGTACGATATATTATTGAAAACAGATAATTTGAAGCCATTATTACTGACCACATTTATTCTCTTTTTTGTTTTATTTTTATTTTCTTCTGGAAATCGTATTTTAAACGATAATGCTACTGCCAAAATTCCAAAAGGTATAAAGAATAAAAATAACTGGTATAAATTAAAATATAATAATATGTATGACTCAATCAAAGGTCCTATTACAAGACTGGCACTCAAAGACAGTGTATACAATGTCAGTGTTCTTTCACGCGTTTTTTTATCCTTTATAGTTCCTGCGGAACTTATTATATTCGGCATTACAGACCCGAAGAAAAATCCAGATAATAGAACTAATAGCCAGATATTGTATCTATTTGAAAAATAGAATAAAGGCTCAAAAATTGAGTATATTATAATGGAGGAGATAAATAATTTTCTTCTTTTCCTGGGGCACAGCCTTGAATTTATCAAAGCGCTCATTAAACCTGTACTTCCAACCGCAACAGCGGCTAATAAACCTATTTCTATGCTGTTGAAAT
>CAZXLU010000097.1:0-5482 GCA_964641875.1 Candidatus Woesearchaeota archaeon
CTCTCCGACGAAGAACTGGAAAAAGAGCTCAATCAAATGGAGTCGTATTACCGAAGCCTCGGGGTAATCGACTAATCAAGCCCAATGCGGGCAGGTATCGTGCCCGCTTCCTTCTGGGAGGGGCACGCAACAACCAGGAGGAAAAAACAATGAACACGCAAGAGTTCTATGCGCAGATCACGGAGAAAATGATTCTTGCCCTGGAAACCGGGTCCGCTCCCTGGACCCGGCCCTGGAAAGTGACCGGGGACGGAGTGCCAGTGAATGCGTTAACCGGAACACCCTACCGGGGCGTCAATGCGCTGAACCTGTCCTGGCATGCCCTATCCATGGGCGTGCCGGATATGCGGTTTGCAACCTTTAAGCAAGCCAAGGGAAAGGGCTGGAAAATCAGGTCGGGAGCCAAAGGAGTTCCGATCCTCAAGCTCGTTCCCGTGGAGAAAAAAGAGAAAGAAGAGCCGGAAGAGGAAACTCCCAGACAATCCGGGGATCTTCTTATTCCCAAGGTCTATTTCGTCTTTCATGCCAAGGACCTTGAAGGGGTTCCTGCCCTTGAAGAAAAGCCGACGCCGGTCGACTGGACCGGTAAGGCTGAAAAAATCAGAGAAAAACTTTCGACGGCTCTCAATGTTCCCGTGGGTCACGGCGGCGGACGGGCGTTTTATGCTCGACTTGACGACCGGATCCAAATGCCAGTCGAAGGAAATTTCGAAAGTGAAGAGTCGTATCTCGGAACGCTTCTTCATGAGTTCGGGCATGCAACGGGCCATGAAAAGAGGCTCAACCGGTCCTTCGGGGTTTATGGGGATCCGGAGTATGCCTTTGAAGAACTCGTGGCGGAAATGACGAGTCTCTTTGTTGGTATGACGACTGGGATTACCCCGGACGAGAGGCACTTCGAGAATCACGCGGCTTACGTTCGTTCGTGGATCGAGGCACTGGAGAAAGATAAGAAGGCGTTGGTCCGGGCGTCGAAGCAATCACAAGACGCCAGTGATCTTTTAGTTAAAATCTTACGCCAAGAGTAAGGAGAGGGTCGTGACTTGGAAATGAATTAGGGTGCAATGACCAAAGTAAAAGAAATAAAAGGGGAGGTCGGCTAGTATAGCATATAGTGACCTCCCCTCTGTTATTAAAAGTGGAGAGTAGTTGCTTTATTCCCATTAACATAAACTTGGCATTCGTGCATTCCAGCGGCGCTATCTGCGTCGACAGCCCTACAAGAAGCCTCGATTGCATTTCCCTCATAGTTTCCAGAGATTTTAGTGGATCCTTGCACCATAGTTACTACGCCGGATCCAACTTTTGTTCCATTAACATACAGTTCAATCGAATCGGAAAAAATACCATTCACTGCTTTAGCCTCAACAGATAACTTCTTCCCGTTAGCGAGAGAAGGCTGAAGTGCTACGTCCGGAGATTCTGCCATGGAGGTACACCCAACAAAACTAAGCATACAAATTACCGCTGGGAGCAAGAAAAATCTTCCATGCCCATTAAACTTCAAGCTCTTGAATCGTTCAAGTTTAGCCATACACAATCCTCCTTGGTATGATTGTATTAAAAAAAGAAAACAAGATTCATGCTAGCAAAAAAATGCATTAACTCAAAATCAATAATATGCGATTATCATATTCTGCTTTTTCAAAAATCCCGGCCTGTATTTGCCGACGTTTCCTCCTTGGCATTTTCCCTTAAAGCCTCCAAGGCGGGTGTCACCACAGCGTTTTTCACTTCTTGGGCCAAACGGGGATACACAAGGTTTTCTAGCTCCATGGGACTGTTGACGCTCACGAATTTGCTCTCTTTCCGGGTCAACAAAACTTCTCCCGTTTTCCTGTCCATGATCGAGACCGCAATTGCGATTGAGTAAGGAAAGGAAGGAACACGGGCGTCAAGAATCCCTTCCCGAACACTGAGCTTGAAAAGCAAAAGAAAGGCAGGGTCGGACATTGGATCTATGACCTTATACCCGGCGTTTTGAATGGCCCCTTCCAGCATGCTTGTAAAATCGTCGGAATCCGGCGGGGGAGCGACATACAAAGTCGGACTGGGAACACTCACAGCAAACCCCCTGGCCTGCTCAAGCTCCCGCATGCGATAAGCCGGGATATGAAGGCGGTGAACCTTATGCTCGCTCAAAAGTTCGAGCGCGTCGTGATCAGCCCGCAAGGTCTTGAGAATGGTTTCCAGTTTTTTGGCCGCTCTCAGTTTATCCAGCGCAGAGGTTCCAGGGTTCTCTAGCCTTGCGAACAGTTCCCCAATCTTCTGGCTCTCTTCTTTAACGTCTCTTTCGTAGCTTACCTTGGCTCCTTTCTTGTTGATTGCCACAAAAACGCAATGCCCGTTCCCAAAATGACGGACAATGAGCCCCCGAAGCCTTTCTCCTGCCTTAAGACGAACGACACTCTTGGCTTTCTGGGAATGAGAAAGCACATTGTTGTTGTCTGCGCTAGTGTTTATGGAAAGGCTAGTGGCGTCGACCGTGACCTGCAACTGTTCAATAAGTTCTCTGAGGGCGTCCTGGCCTGACACGCACGAAGAAGCGGAGACATAAGTGGGACGGGGATATTCAGCTTTATAAGGATTGACGTAGGAATGGGTCGAGGCACAACCCGATAAGACCAGACCGGTAACTGCGACAAATAACACTTTTGTTTTCATGTCCGTTCCTCTTTGTTTTCAAGGGAAAACTCTTTCATAAGACGCTCAAAACGGATTCGGTTCTCTGGAACAAAGCCATTGGTTTCTGCCCAGGATTTGTAGAGGAGATAGTCGTTTTTTTCGGGATTATTTTCCTGCACATACCAATAGACGGAATTGTCGACATGCCGAGCGTCAAGAAGGGCTTTGGCCGACGCTTTGGACCGAGTAAAGTGGCCGTGTTTCAAAAGCCTTTGGGCTCCTTCCAGCGCCCAATTGAGTACGCCTCTCAATTCCTTTTTTGTGACGGTCTGTTCATAGGTGTTGGCACGATTAAGGTCAACTGTCTCTTGAAAGGGAACAATCGAGAGCTGTTTCCAAAGTTCGTCGCTTCTGTCTTTGATCGGGAAGAGCTCCTGTCCAGTCAGGAGCCATTTCGCGGTGACCGGAGTGTAGAACCAATAGCTCCCTTTTGAGAACCGCAGGTCGACAGGACGTCCGGCAATAAGGTGGCGAAGGTTTTCTTCGTCGGCGGACACGGAGAGATCGTCGACGATCACCAACGACGATTTCAGAAGAAGTTCCGGCTTGGATCGTAACGGGGCAGAAAGAGGAACGGTGTGAACGAATTCATGCAGTTTGCGAATGATATTCGCCAGGTGGGTCACTCCACTGGCCCTGTTACCTGTCCAGACCTGGCAGACATGAAAATCAGAATTGGAAAGGAGCGTATATCCGACAAATTCCTGAAGGAGTGCCTGAAGCTCTTTGACAGGGAGAATCAGGTCGAGAAATTCTCGAAACGTTTCCGCTTTGGCGGAACGGTCGTAGGTGATTGGTGAACAAAAACGAATCCCATAGGCCATGAGATCTTTGTCGTTGTCACTTGTGATCGCGGTCGTATGAATGCCTTCTTTCTTTTTTTCGAGTAGAAGATAGGTCCCAGGAGTGGGGACGATTCCTGGTTTTGGGGAAGGCAATGGGGAAAGGCGTAAGAAGGCGGTCTCCAGGAGAAAACGCACCACGCTTCCATAGGCTTTATCCGAATGATTTTCGAGGAGCCAATTCTTGATAAGTTCTTCGGGATAAACTTCCGTTCTCCAATATCTTCGGTTTTCTGTGGCCCCCCACCTGAAAAGAAAGGTTTTGTTGGTCTGATAGGCGGAGAGAAAGGCCAGAAAGTCTTTTTGAAGTGCGTGGAATTCCGGAGCCAATCTTTCCGAGAATTCGTCCGGGACAGAGGGAAGGGAAACGGGTTGTGGGGAAGGGGGGGAAGGATTGGCCGTCCCATGAAGAAGAAAAAAATTCATGCCCGAAAGGCTATAAACGACCTGATTGCCTCCATTCAGTCGCCGGGACGGGGGACCCAATCCCGATTTCCGAAGGGTTAAAAGGGCGTTCTTGCTTGAAAAGCCCAGGTATTGGGCGGCTTCTTCTTCGGAGAGCAAGGCCGAAGGGTCGGGCAAGGGGGCGTTCTTTTCAAGAGAAACGAGTTGTTCCCGAAGTTTTTTGAGCTGAGCCGGGGGACCGTTTTCTGAATGACTCTCCCAGAGCCAGTGAATGAGCTTCTGGGTTGTTTTCTGGGAGTGAATCTTCACCCCTGTAAATTGGGAAAGCTCCGCAAAGAAAGTATCGTGGGCGAGAATCTTCTGCTCTGCGGTGAGAAGGACAATTTGTTTTCGCAATTCTTGAAGAGAAAGATTCGGAAGACGTTCTTTCTTTTTCACCGCTCTCCCCTAGGATTGTGTTGGGGTGACCTTCGATTCCGAAGCCCACAATTTTTTCCCAAGATCCTCTCCTGTGGGATTGTAATAACGCATGACCATGTTCAAGACTTTGTGTCCAAGAATCTTTGCTAATTCATGCGCTTGGTAGATTCCGGCGAGTTTTGTGGCCGCTGTATGTCGGAGATCGTGAAAACGAATGTCTTTAAGGCCTGCGTTCTTGGCTGCGGTGGCAAAAATGGAAGTGACCCGGTCCGGTCCCAGAGTCCATAATTTTCCGTCCAAACCGACGATCTTCTTTTTTCCAAGAACAGCTTTCAAGGTATCGGCTGCCACAGGGGACAAGGGGACTTCCCTTGAATCTCCGTTTTTTGTCTCTTCCAGCTTGACAATCTTTTTGGTCAGATCGACATTTGAAACAGTCAATGACATGAGTTCCCCCCGCCGCATTCCCGTTTCAAACGCAAGGGTCACGATTTGTTTCATTTCCTCATTCAAATGTTCGAATAGCTTTTCTTTTTCCGACAGGGATAATGTTCGTTCCCTTCCCCTGTAATTTTGCCCTCTGTGGGGGTCGGTTCCCTTCACTCGGGTTGGTGCTACCGGATTTTCCAGGGCTCGCATGCCCCACTTGGCCGCTGCATAATTGTATAAATGGCTTATGATTGCCAGTTCCAGGTGAATCGTCCGAATGGAGTATCCTTCGGATTTTCTTTCCGAAGCATATTCTGCAATATCTTTGGGACCAATTGACGCCAAATATCGGGAGGAAAGAGGGTGATTCTTCCATTTTTCGATTCTCGATTTTTCCCGTTGGTGGCCTTTCTTGTGTTTTGAGACTTCCTCCAGATATTTATCCAAAGCCTCCCTTAACGTTGTCTTTTCGCCTTCTTTTGTGGATTTGAAGACGCCGCGGTCCATAGAGGATTCAATCTCGCGAGCCCATTTCTCTGCGTCTTCCTTTTTGTCAAAAGATTGCATTTGGACCGGGTAGCCCTTGCGTCGAATCTTGGCTTCCCAGACAGTGGAATCCTTCAATGTGCGTTTGTAAAAACTCGCCATTTTTTACCTCCATTTTCAACCTGAGTGTCGGAGAAATGTCGGAGAAACTCTCT
>CAZXLU010000098.1:0-5449 GCA_964641875.1 Candidatus Woesearchaeota archaeon
TCACGTTTTTCCCGAAGCTGAGGTGGGAACTTTGAAGCCACCATGTTTAAATACAAACGTGCTTGGTGGGGTTGGAGCCGGAAGCGAGGTAGGGGGCGACAACCCGCGCAATATAGTGCAGATGGGCTCCCGATGTCCGGCTCCAGCAGAAACACTGATATCGAACGCAATGCTACCGTCCTGTCCTGCCGATGTCTCTTGGTAACCACAACTACCGTAAGGGGCGGGACGTGGGCTGTCAGGCGACGGAGGACAGGGCTTCACCGATCCTCCTCGCCGCGATGGGCGGGACGGCGTTGGCGACCTGAGTGTACCTCGGTACCTGCGTCCTCCTTCTGCGGCCCCCGGTGGTGTATTTCCCCCTGAACACGAACCAGTCGGGGAAGGACTGGAGCCTCGCGTACTCCCTGACCGTCAGGATCCTCGGCTCGGAGTAGTGTATGTGGTCGTCCGGCAGCGAGGTCAGAGTGGGCGCAGGACACGCCTCACACAGTGGCTCAAACACCTTCTTCCTGCTCCATGACTGCCACCCGTGGCCGGAGCGGAAGGCTTCCAGCGCCTGTGCAAACCCAACCTCGACCTTCCAGTCATGTCTCGCAAAGCGGTGGCTGTCCGGCACACGCTCCCGCCACCCCTTCCTCATCATGCGCTGGTACGCGGAGCGCGCGGGACCGTATACACCCGAAAACCGCCCGCGTGAATCCGGGCAGGGAACCTCACCGTAGCTACGCAGCAGGTCGGAGATCGCCTCCTCCACAGACACACGCGGACAATGCCCCCCGCCAACCAACCTGTCGAGCACCCTCCACGGGTCGACACCCTCCAAGGCGGAGACGACAATGAGCCTCTTCCTGCACTGGGGCACGCCCATGGAGGAGAAGTCGACCACGGCGTGGGCGGGCCCCGCGTAGCCCAGAGAGCGCAGCTCCTCCCCGAGCATCTCGAGGTAGGACCTGCCCGACCCCCGGAACCTCATGGCGAACCCGGGCACGTTCTCGAACACCATGAACCGCGGTGCGAGCGTCCCCACGAGCTTCGTGTACTCCCTGAACAGGCTGTTCCTCCCGTCGTCCTCCCGCCTCCTCCCCGCGGTGGAGAAACCCTGGCACGGCGGCCCGCCCACGACGACGTCCACGCTCCCCCGCATCCGGAGGAGGCGGTCACGGTGCCGGCGGAGCAGGTCCTCGACAGCGAGGGGCGCCCGGGGGAGCCACCGCGGCCAGTCGAAGGCGCCGCGCCGAAGCAGGTTGGAGGACAGCGTGTCGAAGGCCATCGCGTCCTTCTCCACCGCGAACAACCCCTTCAACCCCGCCTCGTGCAGGCCCAGCGAGAACCCGCCCGCCCCGGCGAACACGTCGACGAACGTCAGGCGCCGCACAGCCTACCACCACGCGTTCCTGATTTTAAGTGTTGTCGGAAGTACCGAATTACGCAAGCCATCCATAGACTCATAGTTATTAGGAATGGAGTCTTTGTACAGTATGTTCGTCGTTCTGGAGGAGCCACGGTTCTACGGGCGGCTGAGGCGTGGGATTCGCATCCAGAATAGTGGCGCCAAACGTCCACGTCCTCCTCTACATCAGGAACGGGTTCGTAAGGCTCGGCCGGAACGAAGTGCCGCCTTTGCCTCGCTGAGCGCCGTGCGCCACCCCGCCTCGTCGTAGATGAAGCCCTTTGCAGGGCTGCCCGCGAAATTGAACTGGCGGTCGCCGAACCTCACCCAGCCCAGCTTCCTGAGCCTGCGCCCGGCCTCCTCGACGCCGAGCGCCGTCTCCACCTCCTCGGACATGGGGTTGTGAGGCCACCACGCCACGGCCACGAGCCTGATGGTGGGCATGCGCGGATGAGCGCGGGCACGCACTTACCCTTTTCGGGCGGGCATATCCGTCTCTACCAGACATGCAACAGCAGGAACCCGGACGCCGAGCCGAGCACGTAGAACGACCAGTCGGTGAGCCCGTTCCACACGAGCGGGTTGCCCTCGACCACCTGATCAAACACACCTTCCTTGAGCACGAGCTCTGCCGCGAGCAGGGCGGGCACGAGCCAGAGCGGTGAATGCAGGAAGACCACTCCCGTGACGAGCGCAAGCCCCCAGCCGAAGTGTATCGACTGGGCCAGCGCGAACCCGCCCAGGAACTGCCAGAAGAGCAGGGAGAGCGCGAGGATCCAGACGCCCAGCGGGAACACGCCGGAGCGGGCCACGGATATGAATATGAAGCCCGTGCACGCGATGATGGCCACGTACAGGTCGGCCTCAAGGAGCCACGACGGGGGAGACCATTTCGCCACGAAACTCCAACACGGGCATACTCAAAACCCTGTCGCCCCCCGACCCGACCCGACATACTAAAAAGGAACTTCGGGTAGATTGGGGTGACCCGCATGGCATACGCCCTCCCGACGTTCTCCTACCAGGGGCAGACCTACACTGTTGACGTGCGCCTCAGGGAGTTCAGGGCTGTGCGTCACGGGCCCTTCCCGAAGGTAGAATCGATATCCTTCAACACCGCGAAAGGGCGGGCGCTCCTGGGCGCGTACATCAACGCCTCCGTGCTCCCCAGAGTGATATCCAAGCTCAGGGAGACGGAGAATGAGATGCGCCACAGGGCGGAAGAGCTGAAGAACCTCACGGGAAGGATTGAAGCCAGCATCAGGGAGGTCAGGAACGACCCCGTGCTCTCGTCCGTCGCCCCCATGGACTACCTCGTCCAGGCGGAATACCTCTCCCCTTCGGGGCTCATGCTCCCCTACACAGCATACCTCGACCACCTCGAGGAGCTGGTCTCCGACCTGACGGACATGCTGACCCGTTCTCAGTCCCTGTTTCAGGAAAAGGTTATCTGATACCGCCGTTCTCATTTCACGACCGTCTTGATTGTAGACGAAATCTCGACCATGAAGAACGTGCCGCGCCCGTCGCAGGCACTCCACCCCGCATCGCAGTACGAGCTCCCCGTAACCGTCGCCAACGCCCCCGCCCAGGGCAGCGGGGTCGTGAGCTATACGTTCACCAACCCCGGCCCTACCCCCGCGGCGTGCGTGCTCTACCGCGGCGTGTCCGGCCTTGCGCCAGCGTACTACTTCGGCAACGCCTTCGGCCCGGGAGTTTACGCCGGCCTAATAAACGGCCAGCACGCGGCGACCTACTACTCTTCACAGTCGCTGGAAGCGCCCACCCCGTCCAGCCCTGACGGCGTGTACTCGATGGCCCAGCTCCACACCGCGGGCACGGAGTCGCTCACGTGCTTCGTGTTCATAGTCCCCGCACGCGGAACGCTGCTCGCGTATGAAGGCGGGATACCCGACGCATCCCTCGTGAACGACCTTCACGCCTATGTAGTCGACCTGGGCTCGCCGCAGGAGTTCTGCATAACCTACTCGCCCGAGGCGGTGGCGCAGTACGAGCTCCAGACGGGCTACTCCGTCAGCCCCCCGCCCAACCCCTATACAACCACCACGGTGCTGATGTCCGCGAAGGAGGAAGTGCCCGCGAACCAGGTGTTCCCCGGCCAGTACGGCACGCCTGGCAGGTGCGAAGCGCATGGGGGGTTCCCGTGCTACTCCCAGCTCCAGGCGGTGGTCTCCGACCTCTATGCGCTGGGCTCTTCGGGTTCGGGTTCGGGTTCGGATTCGGGAGAGCAGAACCTCCTGCCCGACGTGGTTTCGCTCCTGGAGTGCCTGATAGAGCAGGGCTACCTGCCCGTCGCCGACGTGCTCAGGGCGGTGGCGGACGCCGAGGAAAGGAAGCTCGCAAGGAGGCTGGGGTTCTAGTGGCGCTCTATCCCTTCCGCGACTACTTCGCGCTGGCGCTCCTCGTGATACTGGCGGTGCTCCTCTATGCGGGCAGGATCGACGTCACCGACTTCATGAGCGTGGTGTTCGCGCTCGTCGGGTTCTTCTTCGGCACGTACGTCTCCTCCCCGAAGGGTGGCTGAACATTACAAGCAGGCTCTACGACGAAGCCGTTAACCTCCTGCTCAACCTGGGCGAGCGGGAGGGCGCCACCAACCAGGACGTCCTCGACGCCACCGCGCTCGTGATGTGCAAATACCTCGGCGACTACCTCTCCCCCCCGCGCATCGACGTGATAATGGACTACGTCATGGTCTACGTTGGCAGGATGAGGAGCACGCCCGGCCTGGTTGACATCGAGAAGAAGGCGATCATGGCCATGGCCGACTCGGGCTCGGAGTTCACGCTGCTTGACCTGTGCGGCCTCACGGTGTACGGAATCACCAAGAAGTACCCGCTGGATGTCACGGCGGCGGCTGTCAAGTACGTGTTCGACATGATAAGGGATATGCTCGGGAAGGAGCGAGGGAAGGAGCAAAGGGAAGGGGAGTAGGTGACGGACACCCATTAGCCTGATGGTTTTTCAGGTCCGGCTGGGGATCCGGGTGGATGCTGTCTTGACGGATTATCCGGCAACCCGAACAGGCCTGCATCCACCAGGTACTTCACAAAATCCATTGCCTCCTTCCTCCTAGCCTGTTTCCGACCTTCGTTTCCCTGCTGTGCCGGGGTCGGGGCTGGGGCCGGGGAAAGCATGTTTGACCCGATCACCCTTCCCAGAAGGTACATGATTCCCCCCTCCGGGTCGTTCTGGCTCAATATCCCGGACATGGTCGACAACAGATTCAGCTTTTCCTTTGCACTGAGACTGACGAGGCACTGGCTCATCAGCTCGGTCACCAGCATGTTCAGCCCAAGCTTCCGGTTGTTGGTCGTGATCTCCAGCACGATCCTGCCATGTTCAGTCCTCATTGTACCCTTTACTCCAGTGGTCTTGAAGATATTGATGGATTTGTACGGCACTTCGACCGCCTGCCTGTATTTCGGGGTGTCCGGGAATGCTTCCCAGTAGGTTGTCCTTGACCCTTTCACCTTGAATCCGTATTCCTTTGGGAGAATGGCTTTCATGACCAGTCGGGGTCACACAATTCTCCTTTCCTTTATATGGATTCAGGTCAGAGCCAGTAGAGCCTTCTCTGGGTCTGGGGGTGCTTCGCCTCTACCCTGTCGTAGGCCACGGAGACGGGAACCCTGTCCCGCCACGAAAGGTAGTAGGCAACGGTGAGCGGCGACCTCTCAGCCGATGCGCCACAGCACACGAGCACCTTCTTCTTCTGGAGGAGCCAGCCGTCTATTATGCGCGCCGCCGCCTCTAGCTTTACATGGTCGGCCTTCCCGGCGGCGGGGTCGAAGACGGGTATGTTCATCGCTTCCTTTCCGGGGAACGCGGGCGGGTTCTCAAGCACGCACAGTATCCTCCAGTCCGCCCCGGTGAGCCCCTGCGCCTCGGCCACGGTACCAAGCCATAACCCCGGCTCTATCTCGTCCATGTCCCATTCATCCTTCAGTGGTGGTCGCTGTACACGCCTACCATCCATGCACGGCCATTAAAAACTCTTCGTCCGTGAGCCCGGGGCCAAGAACCTCGTAGCGG
>CAZXLU010000099.1:0-5420 GCA_964641875.1 Candidatus Woesearchaeota archaeon
TGTCGCTTCCCTAAACACAAGAAATGACACATCAAAATTTTCATACCAATAGGATATTTTGGGGAGGGTGCGACCTAAGGGATTTCTGTTGAGTCGATGGATAAGCTGATTGTAAATAAATTCTCCTTCGTGATTTGAATTACTAACCATATTACAATAGCTTCCTCAAAAGCATAAGATTTACCATAACACTCCACCCAATGTCGATCTTGCATCCTAAGTATAAAAGTTACACATAGAAGATGCTGAAGATTCGGTTTTCGGTGCAAATCGTTCTTCAACAGGAAATTAATCGTACACCTCGGTGTACAGCAGAGAAATTCAATAGGGCTTCCAACAAATATGTATGCTGAAATCGAACGGTTTCTACATACCCCCTTTTTAGTTTCCCTTCCATTAAATTCAGTCAACAGATAAAAATGAATTTATTCTATCAATATTATACAGATAGCTAATGGAAGAAAAATTGTTTCAAACGATCAAGATATCAGAAATGATAGGATATATGAATCAGAATTTTAAACGGGCATTAGATAGAGGATCCTGCATTTCATAAAGGGGAGCCAATCTTCAGAATATGAATTAAATTGCTACTGGTGAACTAGACATTCGGGACTGGTCAGTTCACTACTCTTATATAACTTAATGAGATTTGTTAATTAGCTGTTGATGAAAAACAACACCAAACTCAACATCCTGGTTATCATCGCAATAGTTGTGCTTCTGTTCGTATCCTCTTCGGCGAGTTCTTTGTCAGTGCAACCCGTCACTGATGATTTTTCTAACAGCAGGTTGACGTCGCAGGATTTTCCATCTCATGGGAATTCGACATCCACAAGTTCAAATACATCTAATGAGGAAACACCTGCCAGAGTGATGCCTCTTTCTATCCCCAAGATAACTGGTAGCTCTTTCTCCTTAGAAGGTTATAGTTACTCCGATCCTTGGTATTCTTCGTACACTGAACCATCACCCATGGGAATAGGGTTCATAGGACTAGAGCCCAATGGACAAGTCGGGCCAGAAGCACATGAATACAATTATTCGACTCCTTCACTCCTCGGGATAGCGAAAGTATACAATCTGACGACACATAATTCTAAGTTGGGTCAATTTGCAAACTTCATGACATTTCAATTCAATATCATACTTGGATTTAACAATGGAGGTACACTTTATAATTATTGGATTCAAGATGTCGCATTAGTTAACACTTCTGCGAATACCGCAGAATTTTCGGATGAAGTTTGGAACTTCACCTACAATGGGTCCGTGTTGGGTGAACTACATAGTCATTCCATAATAGGTAATGGGGGCTCACTGCCGTTCTACAGCAGTTCATATTATACATATACGCCACCTGTCGGGCCGCTTGGTGGAATGAATGACGCAGCACCTGGAAATGAGGTACCGTTGTCTCTCCCCTATACGCTAGAGTTCAAGGTAAATGCTACTATTAACGACCAAGGGTATCCAGATGTGGAAGTTTATTATAATGATGGGTACGGGTGGGTTGAGTATGATTCCATATCCTTTATTTTTGCAAAGAATCTGGAGGGGAGCCCAGAATTCACCATCGGTGGCTCAATTAGAACTAACGGAGGTAAGGGAAGCAGTTCCCTCCTCTATGATGCAGGTCTTATACTCGGAGGCCCTGGCGGTGGATCAAATACATACCTTGAAAGTTCAAACATAACTCTCGAGTTGGAGTATTGGAACGGACATAATTATCAAGCGCCATCTTTCGCTTACAATTTTGCCCCTGACACTGCCGAGGGTATTAATAATGCAATGAGCGAGGAAGCCAGTTATGATGGTAATAGCTCTTTGGCGGCAAGAATTACTAGCCAGCCAGGAGAGCCAGGACTATTGTACAATTTCAGTAATGTGTCTACATTAGAAATCAACTCTGGACTGAGCTCTGGTAGGCTTCAAGTTAACCAAACTTCTTATCCGTTTTTAAATAGTTCGGTAAACGTCACCCTGGTGCCAAACTACCCAAATTATTACAATGTTACTCTTTACAATTCCCAGGGTCAGCTTGTATGGGAAAATCAAATCTCGCTGATCCCCGGTAAATTCCATTATCTTTCTTTAAATATCCCCTCAAAAAACATAACGAGGCTCACAAACTACGCTATCAATTTTGAAGAGATGGGATTGTCAACATATACAATCTGGGCAGTAACGTTATCTGGCACCACTTTCAACGACCAGAATGTTAAGTTCACTATTCTTTCAATATCGTCAAATATATCCTTTGAGGAGCAGAACGGGACGTACTATTATTCTATCCAAGATGCATTTTATTTTACGTCGACTCCTTCGTCCGGTTACGTGAACCTGACTGGGTCGAACTCCAGTGAAGTGATAAAATTTGAAAAACTCTACCCAGTCACCCTCACCGTAACAGGCTTACCTCCTGGACGTGATTGGAACGTAAACATCAGTGGTAGTATATATGGTGGTATACTTACACGTGGGATCTTCTATAAGGTCAACGGCACCTATTCATATACAACTTTAGGTGTTAATAATGGGCTTTCGGTACCATACCTGTCCTATCCATACAGTGGTTCTTTTACAGTCAACGGTGCTCCGGCATCACTCAATCTCACATTCTTTAGAGGTTATTATGTAAATTTCGTTACGAGCGGTTTGACTATCAATAGTAAATGGTGGGTAACGATTACAAACAAAACTTGCGGAGTTAATGAAACTCAGAATTCGACAATGTTCACCGAAAGCGCCGAACTGAGCGTTGCTTTGTTGAATGGGACTTACTCTTACTCAGTTAACACTGATAATGCCGAGTTTAGGGCTTCTCCAGTTTCCGGGACATTCACAATTAATGGGACAAATATTACGAAATATGTAAACTTCCGCCTTGGCACATATTTGATTTCATTCACCGAGTCTGGGCTGCCCTCAGGGTCAACATGGTCCGTTACACTAAATGCCTCCACAAAGTACTCAACCTCGAATGAAATCTCATTTTCAGAGCCAAATGGCAACTACTTTTTCTCTGTAGGAGCTGTTGGCGACTACTCTTCTTCTCCTAATTCCGGAAGTGTGGTCGTTAATGGCACCAGTGTTGCGGAAACAATAACTTTCACTCAGCCAAGATATCTCGTAACATTCTCGGAGACAGGTCTCTACTTGCCATATGGAAGTGGATGGTGGATTAATATTACAGGACAGTCTTCATCAGACAAGATAACCGAAACAGCATACTCAGTATATCTCACAAATGGTTCGTACTATTACACTATAGGTTATACCGTCACGTCTCCAACATCCGGCTACCTCGTAACTAATCCCTCTCATATTATTGTTGACGGATCATCCATAAAACAAACAATAAATTTCACCCCACTCTATTCTATCATGTTTTCTGAAACCGGTCTTCCTCCTGGGACAGAATGGTCAATAACTATAAACGGAACAACGATAGCTTCAAATGATTCAATCACTTTCAATGAGCCTAATAGCACATTTGCAGTAACGATATCTAACATCCAAGGCTATGTTATAAGTGGGTATTCAGGAGGAAACCCTGTAATAATCAAAGGAGAACGTACAACAGTATTTGTCACCTGGACTGCAACGTATCCAATTACAATAATTGCAACTGGAATACCCATTGGTGTTGCTTGGTCTTCAACATTAGTCGGTACAACTTTCTTTGGTCAAAAGATAAATGAAACACTCTTCACAACATCAGGTTCCGTAACGTTCAGCGAGCCTAACGGTTCATATTCCTATGTTATACACATTCCTTCCGGTTACACTGGAATAAACCAGAGCGGCTCTTTCAAATCTACAGGTAAGCCTGTAACGATTAACATAGCTACTCATAAGGCAACACATTACACGTTGATCATAATAGTAGCACTGATGGTGGTAATTGCTGTGCTTGCCACAATCGTGGCGATGATGAGAAGAGGAAAGAGGTAGAATCCAAGTTCGTAGGATCTCCCGTAGCTGATATCGGCACCGAGAAACTCTTGAAAACGTTTGATCCTAAATTCAATGACAAGTTGCTTGAAGCAGTCCTGTCTCAAATCGTCAAGAATCTATACCTAAAGGATGGATTCACTAAGGAGATAGAAGGCAGGCAATAGTCTAACCACCCGACTGTCTTTAGCTCAACTTGAAAGAAAATTGTTTTCACAATCAGGTTTTTCAGAAATGATTGGCTCAGAAGGTAGAATCTATCCTGATACTTCTCAATCTCCTAATTCCAGAATAGAATGTTAATGCCCTCTACCTGCTACAATTAAGCTTCAAGACGACATTGAAATTACTTAACCGGATTCAAACTTTCTCTTGTTGGGTCTGGGTATAAACAATAATCCTGCAAAATTCGACTTCAGCAAATTTAATTATCCCATAATCAATCGAATAGACATGGATATTACCCTGATAGCGGTTGGGCTTTCTGCTCTTGTTTCAGGGATAATTTCAGTGATGGTATTTTTGTATTCTCAAATCTATGTGATGAACAAGTATCGTCGAAAGATTATAAAGGTTATATTTAGAGGAGTAGCAATAGAATTTAGAAAAGAAAACTCCAATAATCTATATGGTACATTAGAATGGGTATTCCTGGTAAAGTATGTCTATAAATTTGCCTACTTCTTTGGTGCTTTCGGAATCATTTCTTTTCTATCACTAAGAAACGAAGTGATTTTAAGTGTGCCTACCTTTACGGGCTTAGAAGTCATTTATTCCTTCGCTTTTATCTTTGTTTTTCTATTCATGGGCAT
This sequence comes from Candidatus Woesearchaeota archaeon, assembly GCA_964641875.1. Lineage (GTDB taxonomy): Archaea > Nanobdellota > Nanobdellia > Parvarchaeales > Parvarchaeaceae > Parvarchaeum. The sequence continues at coordinate 4,770 of CAZXLU010000099.1, forward strand.
CTTTTCTTTGGTTAGGGTGAAGAAATCATCTGAAATGACTTATAAAAAATATATTCTATGGCAGTCACTGTCTTTATACCCATCTGACTGGATAAGTGGATGGCTCCTTTTTGTTCTTTTATTTACTTTTATTTACTTTACAAATTTTAAAACATTGGGGTCATATTCTGAAATTATTCTTGCAAGTTCGGTGATTTTTTCATTTCCTTTCTTGTTCGTAGGTTGGGGGTACGCTTTGCTACCAATGAGAAAATACGAAGAAAAGAATTGGGATTTAGAGGCTAGATTATTTAGAGATGTAACATCTCCGGTGCATATCAAAATTCACACAGCGAATGACACTGCTTCCGGAGGGATTATAGGAATCATGGATGAACTTGTGTTAACGACTAACGAACCCCAAAGTAGTACTATATATGTGCCATGGGAAAACGTACTGTTCTTTGAAATAGTATAATTCGCTACGAAATGGATGCAAGCTTAAGGCAATATCGAAACTTTCAATGCAATTAGGATAAATGCAATAAATTCTTGCTTCTTTTTAAATGTTGACATAATTATGTTCTTATTGAAAGGACTGTACTACAAAGTCATAGATATGCAGAAGTATTACTGCATTTCGTGGATATCCCTATCATCGGAATCATACCG
>CAZXLU010000100.1:0-5411 GCA_964641875.1 Candidatus Woesearchaeota archaeon
AGGTCCATTTTCTGATGTAGGGGTTAGCGACAACACAGGTCCATTTTCTGATGTATAGGAACGGAATGGGAACGGGAACGAACGGGAACGAAATGGGAATGAACGGGAACGGAATGGGAACGGAATGGGAACGCATAAAAGCGCCCAGGTAACAGGCATTCACATGCGACGCAGACTAACACCGATGGAAAAGAGCGAGATTTTCGAGGCATTCGATCGAGGCGAGACGGTAGCCGAAATCGCGGCAAAACACCAGCACGGCCGCACCCTGCTCACCAAGCTGCGCAAGGAGTGGGAGGCCCTGCGCTCCCAGTCACCCCAGACCTCTACCGCCCCGCCATCATCACCGCCGCCACCGCCTCCGCAACCGCAACCGCAGACACAGCCCGCGGATGAAGGGGACGATGAAGGGGACGGAGGCGGGGGTGAAGAGGACTACAGGACGGAGCGGCTGAACGCCGAGTTCGAGCGGCGAACGACCTCGGCAGCCGCGGCGAGGGTGGCCCAGGTGCTTGCCTCGGAGGCGAAGCTCGGCGTTGACGAGGCGCTCTCGCTGGGGCGCCTCGTGCAGGACACGCTGGGCAGGTACGCGAAGGAGATAGAGGCCTCGGGGCTGAGCCCGTACGACTGGCTGGCCGCCACGATCAGGAGGGGGGTGCTCGCCGGAAAGTGGCTGATCTACGCCGCCGCCAACCTGGGCGACGCCGCCAACCCCCTGATCTACTGGAGCGAGGAGACCTGGAACCTCTGGTACGAAGACTACCGGCGCGAAGCGCTGTGGAACCACGCGATGAGCCAGCTGGGGATGGGGATGGGGAAGGGAAAAGGATATCAGGATGGATAGGCGAGAAGGCGTATGGCTGAACTCAGCGAGGAAGAGAAGGAAGTAGTCGAGCTCTACCGCTCACTGCGCGCTTCGGGGGCGGACAGGCAGTCGGCATGGGAGGCGGTGAGGAAGAAGGTGCAGCCGGACACCGGGTACACCGGAAAGAAGGTCTGGCGCCCGGTGGACGAAGAGATGGAAGCCGAAATCTACGCTGCGCTCGACGAAGGGAGGAGCATCCAGGACATCTGGAAGACCTACAACGTGAGGCCGAGCGACGTGGCGCGACTGGCCGAAAAGTACCAGAGGGAGATAAAGCGGAAGACAGAGGAGGAATTCGACCTCGTGAAGGAGTATAAAAAAGCGCTCGTGGAGGCGCAGCGCTTCAAGCTCATGAAGAGCCTGATAGGCGACGAGGCGGTTCCGGGGCCGGGGGCGGGGGCGAAGGGCCAGGCGGGCGGGTTCGACCCGTCGATGGCCTTCATGCTCCTCATGACGCAGAACATGCGCCAGCCCGAAAGCAAGCAGCTCGACCCCATACAGCTCATGACCGCCATGGCCACCATACAGGAGAAGATGCGCGGGAAGGAGATGAGCATGCAGGACATGATAGCCCTCATAAGCTCGATCTTCGACCTGAAGGACAGGGCGGCCCCCCCTCCCCAGCAGGTCTCGATACCCGTCCGCCCGCAGGAAAAGACGCTGAAAGACCTGATCGCCGAGAAAATCGGCGACGTAGTAGAGAAGTCGGTGATAGACACCACGGTGGCAAGGGTTGAAGACCTGATCAAGAGGCCGGAGGCAATGAAACAGCCGACGTGGAGCGAGCAGCTCAGGGAGGCGCTCTCGGCGCTCGACCAGTCGGGGGTGGGCGACGCCATCAAGAACGAGCTGATACCCACAATCAGCCAGTACGTGCAGTCGCGCGTGGCCCAGCAGCAACAGGGATACACGCCACGGACACCGCCACCGCCAGACCCCTCGGTGACGCCGCCCCAGAGTCCGCCGGCGCAGGCCCAGGGCACGGTGGACTGGACTGAAGGAGGCGGAGAAGGAGGAGGGGCAGGGGCGGGAGCAGGGGCGGACGAAGCCCAGAACGCAGGCTGAACCGCAGCCGCAACCGCCACCAAAACCATTTTGAGTATCTCCCCCCTAGACTTCCCAGACTGGAATGTCGTCGGTCGCAAGTAACATAATCACTATCACCGAGGAAGGGGCAACCCCGACAATCACGCTATCGTCCAGCGTCTCTTCATACGGGTCGCAGGGAGGCCCCGTGACCCTCTCGGGCAAAACGGACTTTCCGGATGGAACAAAAATATCCATCTACCTGACACTTGTCACTTCAACCGGGAGCATACTGGAGAACAACACGAACATCGGATCGGCCACCGTTTCCGGCGGTGCCTTCAGCTTCGACTACACCATCCCCTCGAACGACAGCACCACATACTCCCTTCAGTACAGGTTCGAGGCGGAGAACAGTGGAACAGCCAGCCCGGTCGTGATCGTCGACGTGGCGGAGGCGGCGATATCCATCAGCGCGTCAACCACGTCGCTCACCTCGTCAGGAGGCACTGTCAGCTTCACGGGGACGTCGAACTACGATTCGGGAGTCACGCTCGGCGTGTACGTCAACGGCAGCCAGGTCACCACAACCACCACGGGCTCCAGCGGGGCGTTCTCGTTCTCGCTGAGCTTCCCCGCCGACACCTCTACGCAGGGCGTAACCTACAATGTAGAGGTCAAGGGGCCGTGAGCTCGACCGTAAGCAACATAATCACCATCACCGAGTCGGGAGAGGCATCGCCGCTCACGGTGTCGTTCAGCTACTCACCAGGGCAGACGGTGCTCGTGGGCCAGAGCTACACCGTCACGGCGAACCCCTCGGGCGGATGCGGGGGCTACACCTACCTCTGGGGCGATGGCGCGACAGCACAGAGCCAGACGTTCGTGGCGAACACGGCGGGAACCTACACGGGGAGCGTCACTGTCACGGACTCGTGTGGCAACTCGGCCTCGGCCAGCTGGAGCGTAACGGTCACAGAAGGGGCGTACGAGTTCACGGCGACCTACGGATGCTACAAGACGGTTTCCGGGTACACCGGCGTGGAGCTCAGCGCAACCTTCACGGGAGGAACCGGGCCCTTCACATGGGAATACGTGTGGCCGGATGGCACCGTGCAGACCGGGAGCATCTCAAGCTCGTCGGGCGGGACAGCGTCAACATCGAGGGCGTTTCCCGAGGCGGACGCGGAGTTCCAGGCCACGGTCATCGTCACCGATTCGACCGGATCACGGATATCCACCACGGTGTCAGCGACAACCCTGTGCTCATAGGGACTGGACTGGACTGGATTGAAAGGGGCTAGTCTGGGCCCCGCTTCCTATTTCAAACCACGTTTGAAAAGGTATTAATACCTCCGCGCCTTCTGCGGAGGCATGATCGTATCAAAGGTAAGCAAGTCGGGGAAGGTGGTGGACGGCGTGGGCGGGAGCCTGACCACCGTCATACCCCTGCCCGTCAGGTATTCGCTCGGGGTGTACGCCGGGGACAGCCTTGTGTGGGAGGTCAAGCGGGTGAAGGACGGGCTCGTGGCCGTGGTAAGGCCGGAGCGTGCCCCAAGGAGGGAGAAGCATCAGGATGAGTGACACCCCCAAGGACATGTCGGTGTACGCCAACCGCTGGGGGTTCAGGGTAAGGGAAGACCTTGCTTCCATGTGGCCGGACCTCGACCCGAAAGAGCTCCTTGACCTCCAGCAGAGCATAGCCACAATCGGCATGGTCGAGCCCATCACCGTCAACGAGAAGATGGAGGTGATAGAAGGCCACCAGAGGCTCAGGGCGTGGATAGGCCTCGGGAAGGAGGAGGCTCCGGTGTACAGGGTGGTGCGCACCGGCGGCGACAGGGCAAAGGAGCTCATGCTGGCGCTCGAGCTGAACGCCCGCCGCCGGCACGTCGACAAGTCCCAGCTATCCATTATAATCGCAAAGACTTTACAACAGATATCCCAACTTAGTGATAGTAGAGCGTTTCGTGGCGAAACGCACACTAGTGATAATACCGCCCATGAAAACACGTCCAGACTGCTCTCAAAGGTAAAGGAAGAAACAGGAATAAGTAAATCCACGTTGTCAAAAGCCTCATCGGTGGTAAAGAACGCACCCCCGGAAGTAGTCAGGGAGGTCGAGAAGGGCAGGCTGAGCGTGGAGCAGGCGTACCGCATGGTGAAGCCTCCCCAGCCTTCCGCTCCGTCACCGCCACCCCCAGCACAGCCACCGCAGACGCCGACGCAGCTCCCGAACAGGATATCCAAGGACGACTACGAGAAGGTATACTCGACATTCGTGGTGAGGCCATACCGCGAGACCACGGTGGAGCTGGGTGCGCGCTACGGCGTGGACAAGGAAGAGATAATCAGGGTGGTCAACCTGATCCGGGCCGAGAAAGGCTACCCGCCCGTAAGCTACGGCACCCTGCCAAACAACCCCCGCGTCACCATGACGGAGCACCTGCTCGTGGAGGAGCAGGAGGTGGCTTCGCGCACCGCGGCGCCCGCCCCTGCTCCCGCCGCCCCCGCACCCGCCGCGCCCACCAGAATCGCGGACAAAGTGCACTACTGCGTGTCCGATGAATGGCTGGTCAAAGGCATCATGGCGTATGCGAAGATAAAGGGGGTCGATGCACAGGAAGCACTGGAACTGCTGGTGTCCGAGTGCCTGACGATGCACCTCGATATGAGCTGGTAGAACAGGAATGGATGACCACGTCTTCCGTGAGGACAGGTGGCTCGACGGCCCGGCAGATCCGGAACAGGAAGAAGGGAAGGAGAATGGGAAGGAAGAGGGGAAGGACAAGGACAAGGACGGAAAGGATGTGCACACCCAAACCGATACCGGTTTAGGGGATATCCCCGGGGATATCCCCGTTTTGCAACATGACTCTCTTTCTCTTCATCAAGACCAAAAAAAGAAAAGTAAAAGCGATATCCCGGGGATATCCCCTGATCTGGTATCACTTATGCTCAATGCCGACAAGCTGCTGTCGGGTAAAAGGCACCTGAAACAGGTATCGGTGAAGCTGTCTTCGGAACTGTACGGCTTCGTGCTCAGGAAGGCGGCGGAGCAGCACCTCACTCCCGCGCAGTGGGCGCGCGTCCTTTTCCTCAAGTTGCTCCTCAACGAGGCGATAAACGGCGTGGACGCGAACCGCATGCCTTCCTTTGCGGTGGGCAGCGTGCTCAACTTCAGGATCAGTGCCGACCGCGTGGAGCTCTCGCCCCCCGGTTCCGGGAGCCGGGAGGAGCTGGACAGGATAAAGAAGGACGCGGAACGCGCAACCGCCAACCTGGAGCTCAGCCAGCTCATCCAGCGCATCTCAAGGGGCCCGGTCAAGATAAAGTGGGGCGCGTACGGCCAGCCCAGGGAAGTGCCGATGACAGCTACGGAGGCGGCGGCGTGGCAGAAGGAGACCCTCAGCGCGTCCATGAGCCTGATCGAGTATGCGTCGCGGAGGCAGATAAGCCTCGACCCCTCCCTCCTGCAATCGCTGAACGACTGGATAAGAAAAGTGAACGACAAGAAAGT
>CAZXLU010000101.1:0-5407 GCA_964641875.1 Candidatus Woesearchaeota archaeon
TAGAGGATGCCAGCAAGCAGGAAGAGAAAGAAGAAATCGTTGTAGATGGAAGGGGTAGGAATCCGAATAGCCTGAAAAATCTCAAATCATTCAAAAATGATTGAAAACTCGTGAAAAATGCCCGAAAGCACTGAAAGACTGAAACGTATTGTCTATTCTACATACTGACCCATAAACTTATATAGTTCTGCCGTTTCATCAATTTTTGACAACAATGTTTAAGAAAAAGACTCTTAAACCAATAGCGCTTACGGCCTTGCTTACAGTCATCGGTTTCTTTACAACTCTCGGTATCTTCACACAGTCAGCATTTGCGGCAACGGGCTTCAATTATCTCAATTTCAGTAACATGACAACAACGGGATTGATGCTTGCGGTTGTCGGTCTCGTGGTGATTATCCTGGCATTCGTACCTTGGACATCTTCAAGGATCAGAGTGCCGATAGGCATAGTAGGAGTGATAATCCTTGTCGTCGGAATGACAGCATTCGCACCCCAGCAAATCGTCGCACCGGCACACCCAGTGCCAGCAATAACCATACAATCAGTCAGTGCAGGAACTTACACATATACGGCAGACACAGGCACAATAGTCGTGCCAGTCAGCTTGAATTATACTGCAAAAACAATAACATCTCCAACAAGTGGAGTAGTCGCGTTCAGTTTCGTGGTTGCAAGGACTGATACCAACACCAGCGCATCAGTCTTCGCTCTGACAACTTCGTGGGCCACACTGACAAATTCCACAACCGGAACAACGTCGTCATCCATCCTCAGAGCATCAAACGATACCTATGAGGTACATTATGGATCGCAGTGGGGCGGCAACGCACTCATATCCGTGGCATCTGCCGGAAGCACAACGATTTCGGTATCAATGACTATCTCCCCAGCCGCAATGCTTGATCTGGTGCTATATGGAAGCACCGATGTGGGAATAAACGTAGGTGGGAACTCCCTAACAGTGGAGTTACTGGTTTCGTCATCGGTCAAGTGAGGGGACTGGATTGATATCGAAATTGGGCGTGCTTCTGCTCGTGGTAGGAGTACTGATAGGGGTAGGGGCGTATGCTTCTCCCCAACTCGCTATTCTTACGCTCAATAACCAGGACACAGCCCTTTCTGTTGTATCTGGCGTTCCAATCTCCACTTCCGTATCTGCACCAACTGGACTTAATCCATCCGAGACCATATCTGCCACGTTCATGACACCTGAGACTGAGCTCTATTCTTTAGCTCCTTCCATTAGCGGGGCTGCTGGATCTCTTACAGTAGCAGGCGCTTCTATCACCCCCGCTATATCCACCTCTACATACTACGAAAGTATCAGCCCACGAGGATACGAAGCGAGGATAACTCTTACGGCTTCATTCACGCCAGCTTCTGCCCAACTCGGACAGTCCTTACCGTTTGTCTGGACGGCATCTTTCACTGCGACAGGACAACTTAGTTCGGGTGCCTCTGGTGCTACCTACTATTCGGGCTCCGTCACAACCTATGGTGAATATACGCCTCCGCTCACAGACGTGGGGGAATTTGGAATCTCGGCTCCAGGCTATGCATTCCAGTACATCACTCCAACCACGAACCTGACAATGCAATTCTCGTCCTATCCGCAGTCAATAACCTTCTACTACGTAGAAAACAAAGGATCGACACTCGGAGCATCACAGATATATATCACCGTGAATGGCGCAAAGCTGGTTCTGTGGTCTCAGAGTCCAGGCGGGACAACGACGACGGTGAACGGATATAACGCCTATGAAGTACAGGACAGTCTAAATGCGGGTCAGTATACAATCAATGGATATGTAACTAATGCGTCCAGCGGAAGTGCGGTACAGCTGATGTCGATAGGAATGGGCTTTCCAACCGTCGGCCCTGTGATCTCGTCCCTGACTCTCGGACAGGAAGTATCAATGGCATTCGGTGCGATACTTGCAGCAATAGGTCTGGCGCTCATAGTCCGCAGGCTGGTTTAGTCAAATTTTTCTGGTTTTTATTATGTCTTCTTCCATTTCCTTTTTCCCTTTCGGCGGGAAGGGGATAACAGTTCCACTACTCGTCATAAGCATAGTCGTAGACCTCTTCCTTCTTGTAGATGGCAGCGTGGTATTCGGTTCCCTGTGGTCTGAATACCAGTCCGTCCTCATCTTATATCTCGCAATGGCAGCATCCATGTTCGCATTCGTGGGCAGGAGCCCGCAGATGAACATAAGCATAGAGGATGCTGTCATATTCTTTGTCCCTTCATTCGTCTTCGGTTCTCTCCTCATAGGCTCCCTCGTGGGCACGGGACAGGGAATGACCTTGGAAGTATATATCCTCGAGATAATCTTTCAGGTATTCGTCGTGGCACTCACCGAGGAGATGCTTTTCAGGGGAGTGCTGATAAATTACATAGGAGTGATACCGCAGGGCATATTATTCGGTCTCTTCCACCTCGCAGCGTATCAATCCGTGTTCGGCATCAACTGGTTATCGATAATCGAGGCAATGATCATGGGTATAGCATTCGGGTATGTCGTCAAGGTATTCCCGAAGCAGGGAATCGCAATAACGTGGGGGTTGCACTCCGCATGGAACGTGGCGCTCCTCACGGGAGTATTCGGGTTAGGGATGTTGGTATGAGCGAAATGGTGAAATTCGGTGGCTTCCTGATAGGGCTGACAACAGGTCTTCTTCTCATATACAGGATGCTATATTATTACGGTTCTCCCGTATGGGCACTGCCCCTGTTCGGTTTCCTCGGCGCATTCGCACTCGTTTTTGCGATGGTGCTTGCGATAGGAGTAGTCCTGATCTTATCGAGCATGTTGAGGAACATATACCTTGACATAATTGTATTCGTAGTAGTCTGGTTGCTTGTGAGCTATTATGCAACGGGCTTTCTGGGGGTGAAATGATGGCGGGAACTATCCAGGTTGGAGGCATAATATCAGGGATCGGTTTCCTCGGCGCAATTCTCCTCAAGGCATTCGCAATAGGGAATGGATATGTCATGAACATGAGCTACATACATCTCTCGTTCTATCCGTTCCTCACCCTCTTCATATTCGCACTGGGCATAGCGACGGCATTCTTCGGTGCGGTGCATTCCAGTGCACTGGCACTGGTCGTGTTCATAGCTGGATTGCTCGTTGGGATGTACATCTGGTCTCTGCTCTTTGGTTTCTCAGGAATATTCGGGTTCAGCGTTCCGACGCTGGGGGGACTGCCATGAAAGGAGCGATAATGGTTGCAGTTGTCCTACTCATCATAGGTGCGGCAGGGATGCTCGGCACACACACGGCACCAGTTCTTTCGGTATTTTCCACTGGTCTCCAGGACAATCAAGATCTGAGCTTCACCACTTATGCCGCCAACGGCGCAATAACGTCTCAGGTATCCTTCCATCTGAGTCCACTTTCAGGGGTCTTTTCGTATGGGAATAATCCGATAATCATATCGACGTGGACAACAAATGGCATGTCATCTGCATTCGGGGACGTGGGGACGCTCAATGTCACGCAACATACTATGCTATCGATGATAATGGACATAAACATCACTTGGGATGTCATGTATTACAGCCAAACGAACGGGAGCTGGCAGACATTATATCCTGACGCATATCATGAGAATTTCACCATCTTCTCGCTCGTGCAAAGTGCGATTGCTTTCCCAGCCTTCCGCATCGCTCATAACCTCAATGGAATTATAGAGTTACGGGCAGCGGTGCAGCTTTATACATCATCCATCGGCATATACGGTGGGGCATATCATAAATCAGGATCGATGAGCGTGGAAGCTTACATTGTCCCTGGAAGCGGGACGATAAGCGTTTCGCCTACGGTTCAGCAGATAGGAGGGAAAGTTTACATTCATGGGCAGGTAAACTTCGGGCAGTATTATGTCCTGCTCTATGGTAGCAGCGGATATGATGGGGGTGCCCTAATCCAGAATTTCACCATAAACAAGCAAAATGGATTCTACAACTTCACTTATGTAATCCCGCAGGGTGCCTTTGCTCCATCATCCAATCCCAATGCCAATGAGTGGACAGTTGAATTGTGGAATGAGCTGCTTGCCCAGCACACACAACAATTCTTCACCGTTGACCATCTCAGTCTCATACCTCCGGCTCCAATGATAACGATAACCAATACCCCATCTAACGACATGTGGATGGTCGGGCAGACAATCAACGTGCAGGTCAACGCGCCATCCAACGCTATATCGGGGGCTTCAGTCTCGTCTATCACAGTTTGGGTCTATTATGACGAAGGGGGCGAACCTGCTCCGAGCTCAAGCCTGTGGATCATAGACAATCAGAATTTCCCCGTCGTTAACGGCACTTCCACGTTCTCCTTCCAGATACCGAACCTTGTGCAGTCCATCGCGATCTCTGCCATCGCTATTGATTCGCAGGGAAGGGCATCGAACGTTTCAGCCGTGACAATCCAGGCATCGCAGATAACAACTGGCGGGGGAGCGCAGGCGTCGAACCTGATAGCGCTCCTGATTGCGGGCATACTGATCGCACTGGGATCCGTGATGATATGGTTCATCTATCCAGGCGACCCGATAGACAAACTGATCGTGATAGGCGGTCTCGTAGGGATGATGATGATGCTCTATTTCCCTATATTCCACTGGACTTCTACCATATTAATCGGAGGTATGAGATGAGCTTGAGAGATGGAATGAAAAAACTACTCCCGCAAAGGAGTGCGACACAGAAGGAGATAGAAGCTCTCGAAAAGGAGATCAGTGAAAGGAAGAAGAAAATTATGATACTCAAGAACAATAAAAAGATAGACGGGTTGCAGAAAAAGAACGAGAAATTAGGAGGCCGTTGAGGAGGTGATATAAAATGAGTCTAACAATGATGTTGGCTACGAATGCTTCAGCCTTCCTGCCGTTCACGGATTATGCTATGTTCCTCATACTTTTGTACGTCATAGCAGGAGTCTTGATGTTTACGGGAGGAATCCTCAGGATAATCGGGTTCATTCTTCTGGGAATAGCTGTTCTTTGGAGCGTCTACATTGCATTTATCTTCATTACATTGTCCCAGTATACGGTGCCTAATTTCAACAACACAGCGGCATTTATTGGGATGGCTTTAGCGCTCGTTTGGAGCATGAAATGACAGCCAAACATATCAGCGCCGTTGATCCAACAATCAGGAAAAGAGTCCTGTTCATAGTCCATGACGGATGGGCAGTTTCAATGGTCACTGGATACAAGTTCAAGTACACTATAGACCAAAAAGGAGTTAAAAGATGAGAAAAAAGGGATTTTAGGTGCAAAGCTCTTCCAAGCCCCTTTTTGTCTCCCCGTTTTGTGTTAAAATAGGGAGATATTGATCGGAAAGGAAATGGATTTCCCTTTTTTACATACCAGAAAACGTTAAATCTCTCCC
>CAZXLU010000102.1:0-5374 GCA_964641875.1 Candidatus Woesearchaeota archaeon
TATTTCCGGAGAGCAGAGGATCATAGAATATATGCCTTGAATCCTGTTCACCTGCGGTAATTATAACCGGTACCCTATGCACAAATGCGGAATAAATAAACGCCATGGAGTTTCCAACGCCAAGAATGCTGTGTAGATTTACAAATGAGGGCTTTCTTGTGAGCTGTGCTCTCCCATCTGCCATACCCACAGAAATAGAATCATGAAGAGTAAGAATATACTCATCACTGGACACGCCTTCCAGCATTGGTATTTCTGTAGTTCCGGGGTTTCCAAAAACAGGAAATAGTTTCATATTTTTAAGTGTTTTGTTTAAAATTTTATAACCAATCATAGCTATCATTCTTTTATTTTGTAATTTGATTTATTAATATTAGTTTTATTATCTGCCGATTTTGTCCATAACAATGGATGTCAATTAGGAATAGAACACACGAATAATATGTATTAACGCAATTGAAGCTGACATTGCCAAAATTACCTAATATAAACATATTTCCCCTGATTCTTTTCTTGCATTTTAAAATCGGAATATACCTCTATACCACCCAAAAATATTTTATACGGCCATCCTGTAAACTCTTTATTTATTTCAGGGTTCCAGTCAAGACCTGGTACATTTTCTAAAAGTTCCGGTGTGGCTTTGTGGTAATTTTTATCATCGACTAGTACTATGTCTGCATCCTTACCAACAGATATTGACCCTTTATTTACTGCTCCTATCACTTGAGAAGGCCTTTCTGACATAATATATACTAAAGTCTCATAACTTAGAATGCCACTAGATACAAACTTTGTTATAAGTCGCGGTAAGGTCATTTGTATATTGTCAAAGCCAGGACTTGCATCCCAAATATTTCCATATTTGTTAGCATTTTTTATTTTTTGTTTACTGTTAAGTGCATTAACGTCGGAAGATATGGAATCTATCTTTCTCTCTGATATTTTTTTTATCAAAAATTCGCTGTCTCTGGATGTTCTGAGTGGTGGGTTTACCTTCCCAAAAACTCCAAGAAGTCTCCACATAGAGTCGTCATAAAAAAGGTAATGTGGTTCCGTTTCAATGGTAATGTCAACACCCAGATTCCTATATCTTTCTACTGCCTCGTAAGCTTCAATTGATGAAATGTGTGCTATATGGATCTTAGCGCCAAAATGTAATGCCAGATGTCCAATATGATCTATTTTAATAGCTTCTGCGAACGGAGGTCTACCTCTGCTAAATGCATCAAGTCCGTTTTTTTCTCTCTCATTAGCTGTACAGTATTTCACCGTACTGTTATCTTCAGCATGGAAAATAATACGAGTTTTTCTATATTTAGATGCTGTGGAAAGCACTTTTATTACTATATCATCTATATCCTCATCTACATATATACCTAGGTTTCTACCTTCCTCTCCTTGATAGGCATTATAGTATATTTTATATGCATTTATCCCCTTATTTATTAATTCCTCAAGTTCATTAGCCTGATCCATTGTACCTATCATTGGGTTAAACGAAAAATCAGAGTAACTAACTTTCTCAGCGTTTTTTATGATATGGTCTATAACTTTCAAATATCCGGACTTACCATCTTCACCTATAATCAGGTGGGACCTAACGTACGTATAGCCACCTGCAACAGCAGCCCTTGATTCTAATTTCAAGTCATTATAAACACTGTTAATGGAACCCATACCAGCGTGGAAATGAAGATCTATAAATCCTGGCATTGCAAGCAGGCCACTTCCATTTATTAAATTTCCTGTTGGATGTATTATGCCAGTTTGATGTATACCCGCTATTTTTCCATTGTTAATGAAAACATCAGCGGGGTCAGATATTCCTGATGAACTTACTATTCTAACATTTGTTATAGTTAGAGAATTATTAGAATTCATGGTGATACAACCTCCAGATCCTTTTTAGACGTATCATCTGCCATAAAAAACGCAAGTATAACATATACTACAAAGGCCCCTATGGCTACCAGACCTATACCAGTTAAATTGTACAATGCGTATACATAAGACGTCAGAACTTCCATAATAGCCACACCTCCAAGACTTGTTGCCAGAATGAAACCTGTGCCTATATTTCTTATCCTAGTAGGATACATTTCAGGAGAATATAGCCATATAGTTGTATTTGATGCATACGAAAAAATTGCGAATATAAACAGTGATATTACCACTATATACGCATATGAGTGAAATGTTACTGTAAGCCCGGCCCCGATTATAGCTAATATCCCTAAAGTAGATATCAATATTTTTCTATTTTTAGTAGCTAGGAATACCGCTGTGAATGTTCCCAGGAGAGTTCCAAAATTAACTATCGTTGTAAGTGTGAATGTGCTGCTAAGATGCAGTGCCGTTGCTACTGACGTAAATATTTCAGGATATATTATAGTAAATGATGCGGATGTTCCAAAGGTAATAAAGGACAGTATAAATAAAAGTAAAGATCTTCTTGCATATTTGCCAGCAAAAAGTTCCCTGGTTTTGGGCTTTTCGTTTATAGGCTTAAGACCAATATAGTTATATTGTTGTCTCAGGTCGTCCACCTTATAATAGTTTTTTAACTTCTTTAGTGGAATTAGTTTGTTCTCGGAAAGCATTTTAATCACAGCGAAAGCTTCATCCTGCCTCCCCTTAGATATGAGAAATCTTGGCGTTTCAGGTATGTACCTTCTGTAAAGCAATATTAGCAATGCTGGTAAAATCAATATTCCTAAAAACCATCTCCACGCTAGCTTTGAACCCCCAAATATTTGTTCATAGGGCCCTATAAAAATTAATGCAAGAATTGCAACTGCGAATATGCCGAATCCCGGACCAACATTTACAGCTCCAGTAAGTTGACTTCTAACTCTTGTGGGCATAATCTCGGATATTAATGTTAAACCAATAGCCACTTCACCGCCAAGTCCAAGGCCGACAACTATTCTGCCAAAAAGGAACATAGAATAATTGACTGAAAGAGCCGATATAAGGGCACCTATTGCATATATTCCAAGATTAAAAGAATATAAAAAACGCCTGCCTAAATTATCACCCATATAACCCGCGATCACTGCCCCAACTGCCATAAAGCCAAAAGTAATAAATTCCACTTGGGTAGAAATTACAGATGCACTTATATGAAATACTGAGGAAACTCCTGAGGCTGCATATCCGGCATTATACTGTTCGATAGCATCAAAAAATGTACCAAAAACAACAAGTAATATTATTATACTAAAAACTTTATTACTTTTTTCTATTTTGTCAAGTTCTTTCCTGGAAATGTCATACATGCTTATTTCTTCTACCATTTGCATCACCTTCGGGCTCTATGGTAAACACTATACAAGTTACTACCTATTGTCAATCTTAATACTTCAATACTTTTATTATCTCCCATAAAAATATAACTTATTGAATTTTATAAACATTTCTCTTATAGACCTATATTCGAAAATCAAAGAATAATTTTCTTTAAATTCTATATATCACAATTTTAATATGCATATTATTGGCAATTAGAGGAAAATAAAATACAATTTCAGCAAATATTTATTAATGTAAATATTATATATTTATATATGGATAGCTTGTAAAAGTTTAGTTGTTTCATTTATCCTGATTTCGCAGATCTTTAAGTTCCCCCTCCTTCCTATGGAATTCCAGTACACTGTATACGCCTGTAAAATAATCTGCACCTTTCTGTGACCTTGAACTTCCTAATACTTTAGGTATGTAACTATCTGCCTTACTGCCCGATTGTTTGTAGATTCAATGGATCTACTTATTACAAATCTGAATAAATCACCCCTTTTCCACCTTAGTTGGTTGTTTACAAATACCTGGCATTTCTTAGATTCATATGGCACATTGAGCTGGTAGGAATCCTGATATAAATATTCTAAATCAGATTCTCCAATATCTTGAGGCTTCTGTGAAAGCATTCCTTTGGCTTTACTGTACACATATTTGGTCTATTGTAGATAAATTCAGTTTCTTCCTTGTTGCACTGTATAAGCTTCCGGGCATCATTTATTATAAATCCGGTGGTCATATTGTCTGTTATCTTTGGAAGTTTAATGTATACTAAATGTCTATCGTGCATATCTACGCCATTATGTTCCATCAGAACCTTTTCAGGCACATCATGTTATCTTGATCTTGTAACATATAATGTTTCACTCTCTGCAACAAATACCCACATGTATGTATTTTTGCCATCCAACTTTTATATTGTTTCATTCGTATGCATTGCTTCTGCCCGCCTTATTCTTTTTACAAATTTTTATAGTCCCCATGCCAATGTATTTTGACAATTGCTTAACAATATGCATTATTTCCTCTGCTGATACCCTTATGCTTAATATATTTTCTATTATTTCAAATACCCTTCTGACCGGCAATCTATCAACAGTGTTCATGTATGCTATTACCAGCATTGTACGCAATGATAGTTATACAACGGCAATGCATTATCTATATGCGGCTCAACTATCTTTTTGCAATTATAGCAGTAATACCTGTTAATATTACATTCTATAATTTTTGGTTTAATTACAGATAGAGCTTCTACTATACCCCTTTCCCTGTTTCCACTATTTTATCAAGCTTATTCCCACAGCTAGGGCACTGTTCCATGATTATATCCATATGCCTGTCAATATTGCCGGGTGCTTTCCCGTGGCAACCCCTCTGGCCTTTAACCGCATCCGGCTTTTACTTAGGCGTATATTCCTTCTTTACCTTTCCCTTTTACTCATATGGCTTGCGTTCTTGAACGCTACATTTTCAGCATGCCTTACCTCATATTCATCAAATTCTTTTTTTCAGTTTTTCAAAATCTTTCTTAATTCCATTATTGTTATTTTTCAGTTAATCAATTTTATTCTGTAGTTTATCCATAATTTTATTATAATTTTCTAATTCGCGCTAAAGTTCCTCTATTATAGCATCCTTATCAGAGATATTTACAGGTGTCTTATTCATATCATTATTATAGTATAATAATTATACAAATATTTTACCATTGATATTATTGCTTTATAGGACGTTCAAACCACTAAACTCATACATGACACCATAAATTTTAATTAGTTAGCCGCTTCATAAGAGAATTGTAGATAGAAGCATTTGATATTAAAAAATGTTTGAAATATCGTGGTATTTGTAAATATTCAGTACTGTGTGCGTATCTGATCGTTCAATTTCCATTATTTTCTCCAGTTCATCCAATATGTTGACGTAATCATCCTTATTCCTTGTGGCACATAGAATGTAAAAATCAATGTCTCCGAGCAGGAACAGAACATCAATTACCCCTTTGATCTTCATTATCTTTTCAGCAACTATATCATGGTATTCTATTCCATATTTAGCCCTCACAAAG
>CAZXLU010000103.1:0-5370 GCA_964641875.1 Candidatus Woesearchaeota archaeon
GAAATTCATGGGCACAAGACTTGCTAATAATAAGCACGGGCCGTGCCAAGTGAATATAATTCATCGTGGTATGGGCACGGTAGAGCCTTGTCCACAAAATCCACGGCCCTTGCCCAGACAACGGAGACCCCCAACAAGGGGTCAGTTGGCCGTCTGGGTTGTGGGCGGCAAGCCGGCGCGTGCGCTGGCTGGTCACTGTGACAACAGGGAGCCGTCCATGAGGCGGTGGGGTTTGTGGGGAAGGCGGGTGTAGATTTTCGCAATAGCAAACCTCACACTGGCGATGGCGACGAACCACCTAACTTCGTGAAGAGGATATTGAACCATGGCTGAATCTGCGGGTATTGATAGTTATCGCATAATTAAATTTGTTGAAATTGACAGAGAAGATGGCAAAGAGCTTGGCGTTCGAGGATATGCGGCAGTTAAAGACGACGCGATTCTGCAATGTTTCCGTCTCGACGGCGATCCGGGCCGCGCTATAGCGTGGCTAAAAAAGCATCTGGGCGGTGAATACAGTATGCCGAACATGCCATGTGATGAAGAGACGTCGATCAAGACCGGCTGTTTTTAGCGCTGTAATTAAGCGCCGAGAAAGCCGCTTGCGGCAGGCGCGTTCACTTATCGCGCCTGGACGGGCTACGCCCGCCCCTTTCGGCGCTTCTCACGAAAGCAGGAGAAAAACGGCCGTCCTTTTCAGCCGCCATCCTGCCCTATCCGCCATTCGCCGGATTCCGGCGACGCCTCCAGGATGATCTGCGCTGCGGCTTTGACCACAAGCTCGGTTCTGGGGTGGTTCCAGAGGTCCAGCGCCGCATCAGACACGTCCACCCCGTTCCATTCCGCCACTTTCACAATGCCCCCAAGCGCCGCCAGTAAAGCGTCTACGGCCTTGTATATATCATTATCAGGGCCGTAGACATTTTGCTGAACTCTTTTCCAGGCGTCATAACGCACCCCCGGAAGCCCGTTTTGCTCCAACCATTTATTAACCGCCCGGTAACTCGGATCCTTGTCGGCGGCCTGCAGCGAGGCCATCGCCGCCTGCACCTTTCCCTCTGCGCGCTTATGGCTCTCGTCGTTCATATTATTCAATTTCTCCTCCCGATACTCAGCCACTTCCAGGCCGTGCGCGGCCAACCCAGCCAGCGGCAACCCGCCAGCGATCCAGATATGGATCGGCTTGTCTTCCGTGGCCCATACCGCACGCGCACGGCCAATACCCTGCGCCATGCGCCGGGCGTAATTGTCCAGCACCCATGTCCTGAGATAAGGATCAACGGGCAGGGGGGCTTTACTGATGACGATCTTGTTGCCCACAGCGACTTCCGTGCCGCGCCCGATCTCGGCAGACCAGTCCGGCGAAGTCTTGTCACCCGCCAAGCGTTTCAGCATGAGTTCAGCGTTGTAGCTGAGCGCCTGGGTGGTCGGTGAGAAGATCGGGCCGCCGAAAATGAGCATATCCCGCAACTTCCAGTTATCCTGACCAATATCATCACGGCCAAAGTACCCCCATTCCGGATCGTCTACCCTGCCAGCCATCTCACAGTGCGGCATATAGGTCAGCACCACGGGCGCCCTTCCGGTTTCTTCCTTCATTAGTTCTCTAAAGGTCATCAACGCCTCCAGTTCAGACTGCTGGTGCTCCCTGTTCTGCCAGGTCCGCCCATGGAGATATTGATTAAAATGGACGACGCGCACATGCTGTTTTGCGATGGCGTCCACGGTCTGCCCGCCTTTTTTCCGCACCAAGTATTCGACAGATTCAGCCGGGGTGGCATCAAGAATGATGGTCGGGAGGCCTTTTTTAATCCGTTCTCCCAGATTGCTCATCTCGTGGACGTGAATTTCACCCTTGGAGAGGATGGCCGTGCCGGTGCCGACCGACTGAATCAAACCTTTCGCCATCCGCAGGGGCACGAAGGGCTCGTGGCCGTACCGCACTTCAGCCTTTTCCCACCGTCCGGTGGCGCCGGGCAACCAGTCAACGTGCAGCTTTTTAATGCGCTTGATCAGGTCGTCGGGAAGCTTCTGGTTGCCACTTTTCACCGACTTGCCCAGGTTTTCGCCCAAATCTTCAAAAATCACCCTCGCAGCATTCAGGTCTTCAATAATCTGTTCGAGATCGTCCCCGGTTTTCTCCCTCTTCAAGTATTCGACGGCATCCTTGCATTTGCTCACGTAAACGCCCATTTCTTTACTGCTGGCAGAAATCGGGCGGGTCAAATCCGGCGTTTCATCAATGATCACCAGGCGGGGGATCGCCTCGCCATCCGGGCGCTGCATGGTCGCCAGGCTGTCGGAGTAACTCGCATTCGGTGCCACCACCACCAGCGCACGGCTCGCGTCTCGCTGGTGCGCAAGCCAGAGGCAAGCGGGAGTCTGGTGTTCGCTCGCTTGGGGGTGCGCGGAGAACCAGGACACCGCGTCCTTGTGCGGCTGGCTGCTCTCGTGATAGTTCTCGATCATGAATTTACGTCCATGGGCACATTCACGGCATGCGGTCAGTGCAGGCACATGGTTGTTCTCGGCTACAAGCTCAATCACGGGATACTTGAAACAGTCGGACTGTTGAAAATTAGCACCAGGACGCTTCAAGTCGTCGATGGTGTACCCTCTGGCTTCATCGCGGGGATCGCTAGCCGGTTGCGACCGGCCATGGTACGCGAAGGCTCCGGCGTCGGAATAGTCTGCCGCAAGCTTGTGGGTGCGCGTCAGAATCAGCATCGGAATATTAAAGTTCGCTTTGATGATCTCGCGCATCAGGTGGCTTTTCCCAACGCCAGTCGTCACTTTAATCAGCAACGGCGGCAGTTTAGGCTTCTTGAGCTTCAATTCTTTGCGTTGCGCCAGATCGATGGCCTTCCATTTTTCCAGATCGGCCAAGTATTGCTGATACCTGGGCAGGTAGTCTTTGACTTCCTTTTCCATTTCCTCAAAGGCAACGTGCCGTTCCACAGCTTCCGCGATGGCCTGGGCAACTTCCGCATCGCGAGGGCCTTTCTGAATCGTGGGGGCATCTTCAGACACCGGAGCCAGAGCCATATTTTCATCGCTCTTGTGCCAACTATGGATGATCTCGGCCGCGAACAGATCAGGAGATTGACGCAACAGATCGTTCCAGTCGCGGTTGCCCTTCGCATCCGGCACAATAGATTCAGGCGGCAGGAGATACACGGCTTTTCCATGCTCATGCGCGGCAATTCGGCGCACGGCGGCGGCGGATTCGCGTTGCCCGGTTTCGCTGGTGTCGTAGTCAACCATGAGGGCAATCAGGGGCGCGCCTTCGCCGGGCCGCAGCGATTCGCTCCAGGCTTTCAAGCCGGACCAATCCCAGCACAGGACACCGGGGCGTTTCATCGTCTGAACGAAGGAAGCAACGGTTTCAAAGCCTTCACCAGATCCAAGGACAGGGCCGGGTTCCGGCAGGATCACCGGAGAGCCGACAGGCATAAGAGTCGTGACGCCTTTTTTGCCGAGCATCGCCCGGCCAATTTTTTGAACTCGACCGTACTTGTCTTCGGGGAATTTCAGAAAGGTCCTCTGGACGCCTGAAATGTTTTCCGGTTCTTCGGCTTTGCCGATGCCATACATGGGCATGAGAAAGGCAAAATCGGCACCGGCATCCACCATTTCGGCGTCCACGTTGTCCGGGACGCCATCCTTATATCTGGGATTCAGGCTCAACTGAATCCGGATCAACGGAAGAAACTGCATGGGGTCCAACCCACGGCTCAGGAGGTAGTCATAGACGGCCTCGCGGTGATCGGTGTATTGCGCCTGATCGGCGTCCCATGCAGCTTGTGCCCAACCTTCGCTCGGCCGTTTTGGCTGGATGGCGGGAATGCCACGGCTCCAAGCCGTTTTCCCCCATTGTATAGCTTTCAGGTCAGCCTTTTCCTGATCGGTTTTCCCCCTGGAGATAGCGGCGGCATCAATGACGATGCCGCCATCGTCAATGCCCAATCGGGCACAGAGGGCGCGAAACCCTCCATGCTCGCCGGTGCGGTGATCTTTGAACGCGCCAGACTCGGCATTGACGCTAATCGCGTCGAGGTCGGGGCCTTTAAGTCGAAGCCAGCGGCCTGAACGGTAGCCGATCCCGGCGCTGGTGAGCACGTCTTTTATGCTGCCGCTGTTCGTTGGTCTGCTGACCATCGGCATCGGCGTTGTCGCTACTGATGAAGTAGATCCGAAGCCGCTCATGAGAGCACCCCCAGATCCCAGCCAAGTTGCTGATTTTTGAGCAAAACCACCGGCACAGGCGCATCGTCGCCCGTCGCCAGGCGCAAACCGTTATGCTCTTCGGCCCATTCCCGCCGGGCCTTCTCATCAGCCAGCAAGCCTTGCGTCCGCATGCGCTTCAGAGCTTCATATATCGCCCCGGCGCCCTTGCCCAACTTTTCAGCGATTTCCTTGATCGTGAGATCGTCTTCAAAGAGCATCTCAAGCACCAGACGATCTCGAGGTTTCAGCGCCGCTTTATACTTCAAAATCTCCTGAATTTGCTTTTCGCGGATTTCGTCGGCATCGCCATCGTCCGTTTGCCCCGGCGCATACGTCTCATCGCGCACCTTGTCTGCGCATCGATCCGCAAGATCGGCGCTGTCCCGCGAGAGACTCACGCTGTGAGTCATCGTCGCCAGATCTTCGGCTTGCTCAAGCCCGATCCCGCCCGACCATTCGTTCCGCTTCCCGCGGTTCACCTCAGCCCGCGCCAACTTCTCGGCGCGGGGGTCGTCAAGCTCCAAACCCCACCTCCGAATGCGGGGCAATGCTAGATATGCGTCGGCCAAGTCAACATGCGTTCGTTTTGTTGATGCCCGCCGAGCAAAGGCTTGCATTTCCTGCGCGAAGGCCGTTTCCAGCCCAGCCTTCCGCGTGCGTGCGGCGGGCTTCTCAGATCTCCGCAAAAGCACATCGCGGGCTTCGTAAAGCTCGCGCATCTGCCACTCTTCACCGCCATGGTCGGGGTGAACCCGGCTTGCACGGGCGCGAAAAGCGTGTTTAACGTCATCTTTGGAAAAGCGATACTCGTGTACCTCGTCAGCCAATCCCAGCACGCGCGCGGCTTCGGGCGGCGACATGTAGTTGCGCGCGCTCACGATTGCACCCCCGCTTGTTTAGCAAAGGCAATCCGCGGGCGGCCTACCTTTCCCTTCGTTTTCGCGGGTGCGGGAGTGCTGGAAATGGAGTGCGCCGGGCGCTCAGAAAGCCATGCCGCAATAGCGGCGGGCGTCCAGCGGGGGCCACGGGCGCCGGGGATCCGGATGGCCGGGGGGAGAAGCCAGGGGGTTGCTGAATAAAGGTTTTGAACGGATTTTTTGCTGAGGATCAGCAGTTGGCCAAGGCTGGCCTGATCGTAAAGTT
>CAZXLU010000104.1:0-5320 GCA_964641875.1 Candidatus Woesearchaeota archaeon
AACAAATTTTATCGATGAATTTAAGAGATACTACCAAAAGTAACAGAAGGCATTATTCTATTTGGTGGATTTGCTCTAATATAAGTCCAAAGAACTGTAAATGAAGCGGATTAAAAGATATAAATATTTCTTTAGAATTCTATTTATAATAAGAATCCCATTTTGGGGCATAAAAGTCAATTTTAGGATGAGAAACTTTAAACCCATAGCAACTGTAAGCCATTATATTCCTTACATATTTCAATAAATTCCAATTTTGCTTTTTTATCTTGTTTAATGTAATATCAGCAACAGATAAGGATT
Organism: Candidatus Woesearchaeota archaeon; assembly: GCA_964641875.1. Lineage (GTDB taxonomy): Archaea > Nanobdellota > Nanobdellia > Parvarchaeales > Parvarchaeaceae > Parvarchaeum. The sequence continues at coordinate 304 of CAZXLU010000104.1, forward strand.
CGAAAAAATGATAAAGTTCTTCTTTTTTCAAAACTTGGGGTGCTTTATCTGCAAGCCATATCTCAAAGTTCTTAGCTTCTAAATCTGAAGAAAAGTATATCTCCGTATTTTCAACGTTTCCTTGAAAAACGGCATTTATTTTTTCAAATATAGAATTAGCTGAATTTCTAAAGGTATCCAATTCTTTAGAACCTGTTATGGACAAAGTATACAAATCCGTTATTACGCTTGCTATATTCCCCTTAGCATTATTAACTATAATGTCTATAAGTTTATCATCAACTTTTAATTTATTATAAATTGCCAATCTTGTAGCGAATACTTTTAAGACCTTGTTGTTTAATTTGTAAAATTTTAATATTTCATAACCCTGTATATATCTTTTATATTTGGCCCTGAACATTTCCCCAGTTTCCGATTCTAATATTATTATTGAATCCGTAGATACTAAATTCAGTTTTTGAAGTATGGTTGGGTCAACTGTTAAGATCTTTTCTACATCCTCTATGTAGATTATCTTTCTATTTGATTGAAAGAGAGATTTTGAAGTTGCTGCTTTTTTTATACTATTAAGGATTAAAGAGGAAACGCTCTGCGTTTCATCATAAATCTCATAAAGATTTATAACTTCAAAAGATGCGTTTATCTGATTTGCAATTGCTTCTGCTAAAAAGTTTTTTCCTGTACCTGCTGGTCCATTAAATATTATTCTATTTTTATTTCTGTTGATCAATTCAATTGCCTTTGAGGATATGCTATTAGAGTAATTTTCAACAAAAAACTTCAATTCTGGCTTAAAAATAGATAGCATATCATTTTAAACTTGACAAGAAAGCTAAAAAAGCTTGAAACTGTATGAATGGAGTTGCACCCTCAACTATCCTATAATCAGTTTCTGCAAGTTTTTCAAATACATAATTTTTCACTTTCTCATTAATTATATCTGTGGTAGAAATTATGTTAAATATTGATATTAAGAGTTCCTTCATATTTACGCCACTATCTATTATTTGTGAAAACATCTCCCTGGATTTCTTAAAATCTCCAGACAAAGCCATTTTTAACCCTTCTATGGTTTTAGAAACGTCCATTAATCCACTGCTTTGTAAAACTGCTTTAGCATCTATTTTCTTTGATACATTTGCTAGAGACTGCATTAAATTTACTAGTGTCCTTAAATCGCCTCTTGATACATATTCCAATGCATCTTTTGCTTCATTGTCCAGATCTAAATTCTCATTTTTTGCAATTCTATCTATAAACTTATTTACATCTGATTTTGATAAAGGTTGAAATCTTAGGATTGCACATCTCGACTGCAATGGTTCTATTATATTGCTTTGATAATTTACACTAAATACAAATCTACAAGTAGCACTATATTCCTCCATCATTCTTCTTAAAGCTTGTTGGGCCTCCTGTGTTAAAGAATCGGCTTCATCAAATAATATTATTTTAAAGGGAGAATCTATAGGTTTTGTTCTTGCAAATTCTTTCACTTTCCCTTGGATAACGCTTAGTTTTCTGTCATCTGAAGCATTTAATTCAATAAAGTTCTGATTCCATGAATTACCAAAAACTTCTTTTGCCAGTACAACTGCAGAAGTTGTTTTTCCGACTCCTGGCGGGCCTGATAAAATCATGTGTTGTATCTCTTTTTTCCCAGCCATTGCTTTAAGCTTCTCTACGATTTCTTTTTGCCCTATTATTTCATCGAATGACTGTGGTCTATACTTCTCTATCCAAAGCGCCATATTATATATCTGCAAAGAGTTCAGCAGAAGGATATATTAATATCCCGTTATTCTTTATCTCTAAGGGGATATACTTTGTTATATGGTCTGTTGATCTCATTTTTATTATCCTAAGTGCTCTTGAGAAGGATCCTTGTTTTTCAATCATATATAAGGCAATAACTCCATCTGACGCAAACTCCTCCACTCCAAATGAAGAAAGCTTGTTTTCACCAAATGGCATTTCTCCTATGAATATTGCAGTACATTTTCGGGCTTTTATAATTGTAGACAATTCTATTATTGCTTTTCTTATAGACATTATATCTGAAAAAAACATTTGTAGATAAGTTATTGAGTCTATAACTAATCTTTGTGCGCCTGCTGCATCCAATTCTGATGATACTACTTCCTTGAGAGAATCATAATCAACTAAAGGTATTGTAACTATCTTTAGTTGCCCATTTTCAATATATTCTTTTATTTTTGAATCAAATAAAGAATACTGTTCAACTATTTCATCAGCACTTTCCTCTAAGGTAAAGTAAAGACATTTTTCTCCTTTTTTAACGCCTTCAACTAAGAATTGCATGGAAAAGGTGGTTTTACCTGCCCCGGGTGTTCCAGTTAAAAGTATTACTGAATCCTTAGGAAAACCACCTTTTAATGCTTCGTCCAATCCGGGTATACCGGATGTTTCCCTTTCAACTGCAGTTCTTTTTGATTCTTCCATTAGGCCTCCAATATAGCATCTCCCATCAATTGATACTTTATACGGATAAGTGAGCTTTGTGTCAGTATCTTTGCCCACCTTTCAATTAAATCTCTATTAACATTTAAAGTTTGTGCCGCCTGAGTTATTGTTATTGAATGCTTTTCTTTTACTAATTTTAGAAGATTGTTCAGTGGATTGCTTTCCGTAAGAGCCTCTTCTTCATTTTCCTCTTTATTAGCAGCATTCTGAACTTCAAATACCTTCTTCTGTGAATTTGAATTAGGGTTAAATTGCTTTTCTAATGAAACCGCTTCAAATGGAGAAACTTCCGGCTTTTCAATAGTTTCCTTTACTTCTATTTTAGTGGCTTTTCCCTGCAACGAATTTAGTTTATTTTCTTTTTCTTCTAGGGATTCTTTTGTTTCTTCCTTTTTCTGTGACGTTGCAACTATTGTGCTATTGCTTTGACTTATATTTTCTGGTTTAAAAGCAACTTTACTCGGAAGTTCATTTGCTATTTTATTGACTTTTTGCTCTTTGTTTTCAATATCCTTAATATGCTCTTCAGTAGCTGTTTGAGTAGATTTATATGCAAATGTGTCTTTATTATCAACTTCTTCTTTATTAACTTTAGGTTTAGGAAAACCAAATAAAGCTATCTTCTTACCTTCTGAAATTTTTTCTTGCGGATTTGTTGTTTTTATCGGATTAGAACTAACTTTTTCTTTTGTCATAGCCAAACTTATTTTTGGGATTTCTTTTAATTCTACGCCCAATGCAGATGCTGCTCTAAACAAAGAACTATTTATAAGTGATACGTCAGAGTATAATTTATAAGAAGTATCCAAAATACTCTGTGTGGCCCTTTTAAGATCATTGCTTTCCATATTATCCTTAATAATACTTATATAATAATGATAGCTATTTATGTTTTATATAGTTAATATTCTTTAGAATAATTTAGCGAGGATATTTCCTTCTGTAAACTTTGTATGTAAGATAAGCTGCACACTGGAGCAGTATTATTTATAACCGTGCATATTTGTGCCGTAAGGATGTTTGCTGATCCTAAAACAGTCTGGCCGAATGATCCGCTAGTTGGGTTTTCAATTGAATTCAACATATCTTGATGTGTGCTGTAAGCAGGATTAAGGCCGCTTGAAGTTAAGTAGGTGCCTGCATTTATGTTTGCACCATCAAAAACATATTGGTTATTTATATCAAAGAAAGGCACACCTCCTACAAAGAAATTAGTTATATTAAAGCCGTTTGCAGAGGTTACTGTTTGGCCTGAAGTTTTAACTCCATTCATACCTTCCAAATAAACATTATTGTAAATAGTAGGACTAATCTGACCTATGCCTGTAGTATTTATAAGAAATGAACCACCATATTCATCAAATGGTTCAAAGTTTATGTATTTTGAGGCGTAATAAGCCCCAGTCTGAAACGGTTCTGGATTTTCATCTCCATAAGGTACTTGCCCATTTATAGATGGATCAGAAGTAGCTTGATTAAACAAAGTTTGTGAGAAATTAAACATTAATGTCGGAACATTCGCATCGTTTGTAGCAGATCTATCATAGAATAACTTTGAAAAGTTTCCAAACCTTGATAAAGCTATAGTAATAGCCCACCTCATACCTGCACAGTATGGACAGCCTTGTGCACCAATGTAAACAAAAGTAGGTTTACCGTCTGAAGATATTGACTTATTCTTTGAAATGTTACTTGGCACTGTTATCGGTATTATATCATAATTTTGACTGCTACCACTGCCATAGACAAGAACATAATAACCTGGAGATGGACCATTTGAAGTCTTAGTGGGAGGTTCATATTGCAAACTTCCAGCAACTTGTTCTGCACCTACTTGAGCAAGTTGACTACTTAAATCTGCAAGACCATTAATATATGTGGACCCTAATGATTCACCGTCTGGGCCTAAAAAGAAAGCTCCTGAAGCACTTGGATTTACAGAAGGCTTAAGAGACGAAACACCTACTGAACTTGAAAATATATGAAAACCGAATATTAAAACCACTAAAACGATTACAACTGCGGCAACGCCTGCTATTATTGGTATTGCAATTTTACTGCTGAATTTAATTTTTTCATTTTTACCTCTATTTTCACCGTTTGATAAACCCTCAGAAAGTCTTTTATTTTCTTCCCTTAATTTCTGCAATTCCTTTAATCGTTCATTTTCTTTTCTAAGTCTCTCTAATTCATCTTCATTTTGATTGGTTTCCGGATTAATGTTTTCCTTTTTGTCTAAATTAGCAGAAGAATCTTTAGTTATATTCGATTGTTGGCCTTGGTTAATTTGATTGTTTTCTTTATCAGTAGAATTCACTCCTACATTTTCACTTGTGTCGTTAGGCTGTGTATTTACCTTATTGGCATTTGCAGTATTATCATTTTTAGGATTGCCATCATTACTAGTATTATTCTGCTTAATTTCATTGCTATTCTCTTTCTTATCCTCTTCTGGCATTCCTATTTGAAAACCTCTCTGCTTAAATAAATTGCGGTATTGAATAGCCCGTTTTTTGTCATCCCTCTGCCT
>CAZXLU010000105.1:0-5312 GCA_964641875.1 Candidatus Woesearchaeota archaeon
TCTTTTTGACGGGTTCCGGTTTCGGTTCCACGGTCCGGATCCACGTCCCGAATCTTTCAATTTCCAGATGATCCTGCCCGCAAACCAGAAGATACCCGTTCCTCACGAACATGCAGAAGAATTCGGGAAGTCCCCGAGTTTGCGGAAGGTTTCCGATCAGGACACGCTCCCCCGGCTGTATCGGTTTTTCGCAGTTCCTGCAATTGTAGGGTCCTTCCCGCATCAGTTTGAGCGTTTCCTGAACGAAAGGCAGGATTTGAGCCATACGGTTTCCCTTCTGTTTTCTGTCGAATACCGGACTTCATTATCCCTTTTTTGGTCGATTCGGTCAACCCAGAGGTTCGTCGTCCCACAAGGACGGGTCCGTCATGTCCAGAAAAGCGGAAGATCTCCCGGACGTTTGTTTCGGGTCGTAGTCGTCGCAGAAATGCAGTTCGGATACGACCATGTTCGTCCGGGCGCACCGGGAAGGGAAGGGCGTCTTCTGGAAACGTCGGCAACTGGCGCAGGATTCTCCGAAAGGAAGCAAACCCGGATCCTGCTCCCCGAAAAACAGATCCAGTTCCGGGTACAGGCCCAAGCCGTGAGGAAGAAGCACGGGTCCGGGAAGGTTCTTCTGATCCGGATTGGACGTTTGTCCCATCCGAACCCCTTTTTCGGAGTCTGATCTCAGATTGTCCGGAACGGACGACATGCCGGGTCCGTTTTCGATCACGAAACTGACCAGATGCACCAGACAGTCGACCCGGTCGTCCTTGTTTCCCCGAGATCCGTCGAAAGCGACCAGTTCCGTCAGGAAATCCGGCACCCACGATGCGTTTTCCGGCAATAAAATCCGTCCCAGGGCAAACCAGCCCTGTACGGAGAAAGCGCCCCCTCCCAACGAAACCGTGGCTCTCGTGACCTTGGAGAGGGGAGGCACGGTCACGGCCTGTACCGGGATACCGATACCCGGCAAAATGGAAACAAGGGATTCTCCCGTCGATTTCTTTTCGATCCGGACGGGAAGGGTGGGTTTCCATTTCCGGTAGGCCCCCCGGATCAGGGGAATCAGTTTTCGGGCTTCCAGTTTTTCCCTCGACTCGTCGACAAGATAGATGTCGTAATGGGAATCGCAGGGGCCGACAAGTCCAACGTCTTCTCCCCGGTGCCATTTGTCGCAGGGCAGAAGGGCCGCCGTCAGTCCGCAGGACCAATCCGCCCCGGCCCCCTCGGTAGCCGCCGTATCCCACGTCTGAAGAAGATGCTCGAAAGGGTTCAGGAAAGCCGACACCTCCGGATAATCTCTTCCCATCGACAAATGTTCCGGGGCCTTGTAGAAGCAGACGTCCTTTTCGTCGAAGACGGGCTCGTTGACGGATATCGGACGGCACTGGTAGGTGGCTTGCGTTTCTCTCGGAGCCGTCACCTTCAGGATGAAGTATTCCCGGCGTTTCTGATCGGAATTGGGCCAGAAAAACCCCTGTCCTTTCGGATCGATCCCGAAAGGGACTTTCCCGTCGGTATAGGAAGAAAAAGAAGTCGTCGTACCCTTGGGAAGAACCAGATCGAAATACAGGATTTTGGAAGAAGGCCGTTCAAACGGCAGGGACAGGGTCAGGAAGTCTCCCCGTTCCTGCAACTGGCCGTAAATATCGTTCACGGCCCACCGGCGACCGGCGATGATGAACCGGGTTCCCATCGGTTCGGCACGGCCCATGATGTTGAGGTTGAACGCTTTTACGACTCCGGCGATCTGTTCCGGAGTGGACGAGTTTTCCAGATTGTGGATATCGTCCAGAATGATCGTCTGGGCGTGTTTTCCCGTCAGGGTCTTGGACCCGATACCGGCTCCCCAGTAGGAAGCGTTGGAACTGGACAGGTTGGCTCCCTGAACGAAAAGGCCGCGTTCGGTCGACCATCCGGCGTTCTTGTCCGGTCGCACGTCCGGGAAGATTTCCTGATAGACGGGATTATGCTCGATGATCCTCATGGACGACTGCATGAAACCGTGGATCAAGTCCTCTCCTCCGGAAATTCCCAGAAAAGTATGATCCGGTTCCAGCCCTAGAATATAAGTCGGGAATATTTCAGAAATCATCTTGCTCTTGCCCGATCCAGGTCCTACAAGTATCATCAGATTATGTATAGATCTATCAAGAAGGGCCTTGGCGATGGGAACGTGATGCGGTTGCATCTGAATGCCTTCGGACGCAAGGATGGCGTTGTAATAGAGAATGAATCCTTCCAGGGTTCCGGATCGGATGAGTTTTTTCTCGGACTGATTCAAGGCTTGTGTCCTTTAACAAGATTTGTTATTATAAAAACGTCATGATTATTTTTTTCTTTTGGATATAAGAATATAAGATGTGTTTGGTATTTATTATACAAAGTAAAATCATAACCCACATGAAAAAAACTTTCAAATATAAATCGCATCCAATTAAAATGCAGAAGACAGCGTTGAATCAGATGGTGTACTTTTTTGTGGTAGATGTTGCCCGGAAACTTTTCCATTCAGGCCGTGGAGCAATCAACACATAAAGGATAAAGACAGATGGGTGGAAAATTTAAAGATTCTGAAATGTATGATATTACTAAACAAATACTCAACAGTCCAAAAATACATAAACAAACCATAAAAGACATTAAAGAAACAAAGTACACAGAAATATCAACCTACGCTATTCTTAACAAAGAAACACCTTGGGAAGAACGAAGAAAATTTATTATTGACTGGATGCAGATGCTTTGGTTTTATTCTATAAAACTCATGAGTTTGTCTCTTCTGGTAGATGAGCATGATGGATTTTATTCTGGACAAAACGTCTATACTACATTAAATTTTTTAAGTAGAATTGTAGAGGAGTTTTTTGGCATCTGTTTTAATTTAGAAATAAGCACTTATAGAGATATTATGTTAGATAAAAAGAATAAACAGTACCTGCACAAAGATATTCTTGAAAACAGGATTAACAGGATATCGGAAGAAGAGTTTTATTTAAGTTTAGAAGAGGCCGTGAGTCGAGCCAGAACTATTTCAAACGAACTAAGATAATTAACAAAGGAACACTGTAAGTTCTTTTATCAGCCGATGCGGGGGAAAATAATCGATGGCCACAGAAAAAGAAATCGAAAACGACGACGATCTGGACAAGCCGATTTCCGGCTGGTGGATTCCCACGGCGTCCCAATTGCTTCCTCCCATGCCGGGATCGTCCTCTCCTGAAGCATACGAGGAATTTCTGAAAAACACAATGGAGTCGGAAGCCTTCCGGCAGTTCGACGAGGACGTCGAAAACGCCCCGTCCCGATCCCTTTTCGACTTCATCAAGAAAGCCGTCAATCCCCCTCCTTCCGCTTTTTCGTATGCCCGCATTTCGACAATGCCCGATTATTATAATAGGGGAGTCGTCCAGTGGCCCGGACTTCCCCCTCTTTCCATACGGAAGATCGCCAAGGAAAATCTGGCTCCCCTGATGATCATCGGAATGCGGACGGACGATGTTCTCCGGTACGCCAATCTGTCCCGGAGATCCGAGCCTTGGAAACCGGGATGGTCCATAGCCACCGAAGATCCCAACATGAAACCGGACAAGCATATCCGGTCGGAGATCCGGGACGCCGAAAGATTCCTGCTGAATTGCAACATCGAGAAGACCAATTACATCGACAGGGGAGACGCCGGATATTCTTCTTTCCGGACCTTTCTGGGAGCCTTGACACGGGATTCCCTGACGTATGACGGCATGGCTGTTTTTACGGATCGGGACATGGCCGGACGCATCCGGGCGTTTTCCGTCATGTCCGCCCAGAACGTTCGACTGACGGCTCCGGGGGCCGGATACAACGGAGACAAAAGCATCTTTGCCGTCGGGATGGACGAGGCCGGAAACATCGTTCAGGAATTCAGCCGGAATGACTTGATCTTCCATGTAAGAAACCCGAGGGCGGACCCGGACATCTCATTTTATGGATTCAGCGAGATAGAGATGGCGGTTCGACTGATCCAAGGTATGACAAATGCAATCGATTACAATATCGATAGTTTTAATCGAAATTCCGTACCAAATGGAATGATGATTTTTTACGGTTCCGGATGGGTTCGCAGGACTCTGGACTATCTGGCCCGTCTGATGACGAATGCCAAAAGAGGCAATACAAAAAGCTGGACAGTTCCCTTTCTGGCCGCTCCCGCCGACGGTAAAGTGGAGTTGATGGATTTTTCCAAGATCAAGGGATCGGAAGCCTACTATCAGGATTTCATCAATATGATGATCGGGGCCTTCTGTACGATCTACCGTTTTCCTGCGACCCGGATCGGATACCGGGTTTCCGGAAAGGGTCCGGATACGTCTTTCAATCTGAAAGAGACAGGTCTTACGGCGGCGGATGAGGCCGATCCCGGAAAAGAACCGCTTCTGGGTCATCTGGAACACGTTCTGGACATCATCGTCAAATCCCGTTGGCCTCATCTGAAATTCCAGTTTCACGGAAAGAGTCCCAGAGAGGATGCAAGGGAATATGAAGCCCGCATCCTGTCCATGACGCAGGACGAGAAACGGCTGGCCGTAGGTCTTTCCACGATGGAGGAACGTTTGTCCAAGGAAGATCGGGAAGACCCGGTTCTTGTCCGGCTGGCGAAAATCATGGGGATGGCCCCTGTCGATCCGTCTCAGGCCGGTATTTACCAAAATTTGGCTTCGATGGCGATGGGTGGAAGCCCCGGAGGACCGGAAGCGGAGTTCGGAAGCAAAAAAGACCCGGCCGTTTCCGAAGATCACGGACATCAGTCCGGGGTCCGGAGAGATTCCAAAAAGGAATCCACCGGAAAGTCCCGAAGAAAAAAGACGACGAAACCCCCGAAAGTGAACCCGGACATTCAGACAACCAGACTCGATTAAAGAAAGGAAACCATGAAACAGCCGATCCGTATTTTCCATCCCGCTTCCCCGGATTTTGGAATCGCCCATTACCGGATCATCCAGCCCGCCGTACTGATGAAACGAAAAGGAATGCACATTCCGGCGATTCTTTCAAACTATCTGGATCGGGACGGATTTCTGGCGTTGAACCCGGATTCGGTTGTTTTTCAATCCCAGTTTGCGGATCCCCATATACAGCAGATGCAGGACTACCGGAAATGGAAACCCGACGTTCATATCGGTTACGAACTGAACGATGTGATGTGGGACTTTCCGGAAAAGAGCATCGTCAGGGATAAAATCCCTTTCGATATTCAGAAACGGCTGGAATTGATCTTTTCCTTGTCCGATACTGTAATCTGTTCCAACGAACGGCTGGCGAAACTGACACGGTCCCGATTCCATACG
>CAZXLU010000106.1:0-5287 GCA_964641875.1 Candidatus Woesearchaeota archaeon
CGATGATAAATGTCTCATGAAATGGAAATATTTTTGTTTAAGAATCACTATCCAAGATCAATTATACTATGATTTCAACTTTAAAACAAAATAGCCGAACCTAATATCATTATCAAAATCTACCGCTATTTTATCAGCTCTTATATTGTATTTATCTGAAAGTTGTTTAAGCTCTCTTTCTAAACCATTCTTGCTGGTTATAGAATCATCATTTACTAAAACAAAAGCTAGGACATAGGCAGAATCCGGTTTCACATTCGTTAGTTTGTCAATATCATTTATAACTGCAAAGGAATTATAGCTCCTAAAATAATCACTAATTTTGAACCTATTATTACTTTTTTGATGTCCAATTAAAATGTGCTTTAATTCAATCCAACACCATTCCCCATTTACTTTTATTTTAAAATCTGCTTTTTTTCTTTTTTTAGGGTCTTGATTTGGTATTCTTTCTTCTCTATTTTCTGTAGTCATATCATACCTATTCTCTTTAAAATAATGCATCAATTCCCCTCTAAACCATCCCTCTATCTGAATTTGAAGATCAGAGAACAATTGTAAATACTCTTTTTTACAGCTAATTAATTCGGTATAAAATGAATGTATATCATTTTCAAGCTTGTTATTTTCCACAATAATAGCATAATAATGAGCATAAAAACATATCGTGATCCTAAATATTATAATAGTCCGTGCCCATCATTCAGGGTTCTACTATTTTTAATCAATCTCTATAGTTATCTAATTATCTCCAGCCACGCCGAATAAAAGGCTGCTAAAAAGATAAATCTATTAATTTCTCATTATTATATGGATGGCAATTTAATTAAAAACAATTTAATACTGCAATTAGATTAATTATAAAGAGTATAATTAAATGAATGAATCAAAAAGTAAACTCCATCTGTGGAAAGAGCATATAACGGTATTAATATTAATTTTAATAGTCATAATTATAACTATTGTACTTATCTATAATAAAATTGACAACATACCAAGATCTGCATTACCGGAATTTGCAGACATGCTTGCAACTCTTCTTGGGCTAACCTTTACCGCATTTTCAATTCTTGTCAGTATCACTCCAAGAATAAGAAAAGATTTCTTAAAAACAGATATTTTTGATGCAATTGGCATAATTTTTTATGTGACATTAATTCTTCAATTCTTTGCATTAATTTTCACTTTTATTAGTTATATGTTATATATGGATAGTATAACTAGTATAACATATATTTTATGCATGATTATAGCAATTAGTTTAACAGTGTCATCCCTTGGATTTTTACTGTATTTGATAAAACAATTATTCTTAATATTTAAAAGCGTTAAAAATCAATCTTCAGAAAGAGATTGATTATCAAAGTCATAGATAGTTTTGTTTAATTTTATGCTATTGAGTATTGTATCTAGATTATTATATAGTATTTTCTCAATTTCTTTATATACTTCATTCATGAAATTTCTATAATAACTATCATCCATTTCTTTACTTATATCAATTTCCTTTACAAACCTATAATATATATAATTTTCCTTAATAATATCAAAACTGCCATTTTCTGTATCAATTTTTATACTTTTACTGTGTTTATCTCCCTTAATGAAAGTTTTTCGCAAGTTATCTAATATTTTTTGAGTAAAAGCAACCTTTCCGTATTCAAATTTCATAGACAGGTTAATTTCAACAGTTCCGTGACCAAGCAAGTAAGCTATAGTAGAATCAGATAATCCTAAATATTTTCTGGCAAATTCAAGGTTGATCTTTGATAATTTAAATTTATAGTTATTGATTAGAGGTTGCTTCTCCAGTATAGCTTTTATTAATTCATCTGTTGGAATAAGAGAGAGTTCTATATCGGCAGAAATATTATTGCATTTTATAAGTATATTTTTCAATACTTCTGTAGGCCTGCTACTTAGAACATTAATAGAATCAGTTGTATACTGGCCTAGTATTATGTTGTTTGAGTAGTCCAATAAAAAATATGCCGGCTCAAGTAGATATTCACCTGGCTTGTTAGCTACAACCTCCTCTTTAAGTTTATTTTGTTTATCCGGGCTAATCTGGCTAATTGCTCCTTTTTTTAATTTTAGGAATCTACCTAAAATAATTTTTTTATTATAATTTACAGAATCAGTAACTATAGAATATGGTATTTTTTCGTCGTGCCAATCAATGACTATTTCATTATTTATGACATCATCAATCGTTGTTTTATTAGCAAAACATTTGGCATCTAGTTTAAAGTCCTTAGGGGATATTACTAGCGGATAGATAGTAAAATTTTTTTTCATTTGTTATCACCCAAACTCACGTATAGGGAAAGTTCAATAAATGCAAACTCTAACCCCTCCAGTCTTTTAGGCCGTATAAACCATGCAAATAGTTTTTTATTCATGTAAATACCTCATTTCAGCTTCGCCCCGCACTCTATATAGAACATTCCAGTAGGCCGGTCCTTGGATGCACCGATCCCCTTTCTATGCATTTACGGCCCCCTGCTTTTGATTCTATCTATAACCAGCTTGTAGAGAGAATATGCCATGAATATCATAGATTCCGCCTCATAGCCTTCGACTTTGGCTCCGCCCGTGTGAGCAGCTGTGCTATCCTGTGATCTTGAAGCTGCTCCATGGAGCTTTTCCTGTAGATCTTCGGCTAGATTGATTATGTTTTTATTATCATCGAATAGCTTTTCAAAGCCACCTTTTTTGCTAATAAAATCATTGAATTTTGTGAGGGAATTCCTTAATATTGTTAAACAGGCGCCAATGTCAAGATCTCCATAAAGTTTCCGCTTTGCCTCATTCAGCATGTCAACGGCATCCTTCAGACCTTCTTGCCCAACATCAATCTTTGGCATCTCTATTACTTCGTATTCACCCACTCCCAGTCCCGGAAGGAAGTCATGGACCCAATCCGATGCTTTAATGGATATATTAAATACGCTTTTTCTATGCCTGATCAACATGTATCCATTCTGAGCTCTGAGGGGTACAATAGTAATTTCAGCCTGTAGTAATACGTCTCCTTTTGACTCTGATTTTCTAGCAGTGTTGAGAATATTAATAGTATTAGCATCAAGAACGCATGTAAAGGATAATAGGACAGAATTATCGGTATCATCCTGTTGAGGTGGATTCAAAGGTTTTATAACAAACCGAACATCAATAGTTGGGGCTAATTCAAGGCGTCCTATAACCTTTCCCTTGAATTTCAGTCTTCCATAAGTATTCAGCAATGCTTCCCAATTATTTCCATATTTCCACGATGTGTTCAGCTTCAATGCAGGAATGGAATAATCTTTATCAACCTCTATATTCTCGAAGTTTAATCCCATAAAATCACCCTCATTCCAGCTTCGCCCCGCAATTATAAGATAAATAAAATTTCATTCTTTATACCTCTTGATTTCTCCTGCACTTATTATTACTGACCTATAATTATCCGCAATGGCAAATAAAATATTATTAGAATAGTTTTCTTTTATAAGCAGGTTTTTAAGTTCATTAATCATAACTTCAACAGGGTCTACATCTTTAATCCAGTTTGACTGGTCGGCTATTATCATCATAGTTTTTATATTATTTTCATCAGACTCGTTTACTACTTTGTTAAGCTTGTCTATATCATAATATATATTATTTTTTAATTCACCTTTGTCTGTGAGAACTTTTTTAAATTTATTCCTTATTTCATCATCTTGATTTGTGAGATTATATGTTTTAAAGGTTTTAACTTCAATGTAAAGTGCATTTGCTCTGCCATTGGAGATTATGTTGTCAATATAAAAATCAGAACGTGTTCCTTTACTCTTTGAGATACTCTCCTCCATGAGTATATCTGACATAGGAATACCCTCATTTATCATTTCATGGTAAATCATAGCTTTTAGTAAAGCCTCAGGTGCTTCATTATCTCCATATTTTTCTATCTCGCCTGTTGCTGTACGTGCAGGGCGAAAGCTTGCATCGCTATTTACCATAATTACATTCTTTGTAGCTCTCTCGATTGCATTTTTAAGTTTTTCTATTATTATTTCTTCTTCCATTTATTTCACATCCACTTTTACTGCTGTTTCATTTACTCTGTTTCTCCAAAAACTTTTGATCCTTCTTTGGAAGCCTATCGTATAATTTACCAATTGCTTTTTTAATATCAGGTTTTGAAGATGAAAGACTATATCCATTCAATGAGTTTATTAAATTATTTAGGGTGAGATAAACGATGTGGAAAATCTTATTAATTCCTTCAAGTTGAAATTCAATATTCTTTGGCTCAATCACCTTTCCATTGTCAAAATCAACGTAAAAACCTTGTTCTTTTATTTTATACAATTTTTTAATATCCATATAACTTAAAAGTGAAATTTGTGTGTCTAATACTTTCTTGGGGTCACCAACCGGCTCAGGAGAGAATTTTCCATAATTGTTTATAACTCCATCTAATGTATTTTTTATAAATGGGCTATCTGTAGATTGAAGTTTTATAACGCTATCCAGAAGAAATTGAATAGTATCAAGTCTTTTCTTATGATCACGATCCATAAAATCAGAAATTTTAGATGATTGAAAAGATTCAATAAAACTCTTCCAATCTTGCTCGTTGAAATTTTTGTGAAAGTTTGATGTCTCAGACAGGGATACTTTTTGAAATATAGGAGTTTTAAATGTTATCAGTAACCCTTTTGCCAGCTCTTCTATTCCCAATTCAATAAGCGCAGCTTTTGTAGGTGTACTTGTTTTAGACGCATCATCATAAAGCCTGAAGGCATTATCTATACATTTTTGTGCATTTTCCAGTGTTGCATATTTAATATTGTCAGAATCTTTGTTTTCAACGTTCATTCCAGCTTCGCCCCGCACTCCATGCAATACTTTGCACTTTCTGGATTCTCATAACCACATAAAAGGCATGCACTCACTCTAGTATTTGTCCCATGCTTATTCGCCAATGTAGAATTGTATAGCTCACTATAATCAATTAGTATGTCATCGGCCTTTTTCAATTGTTTGGCCACTTTTCTTCCCATAGGAGTTAACTTTGTCAGAATAACCTTACGACCTTGTATTATAGTTTCGGATTCAATAAGACCAGCATTAATAAGATCTTGCAAACTTCTACTCAGAGAATCTGAAGAGCTCATAATTTCTAATAAATCTGTTTTCTTAATTTCGCCTCTTTCAAGTAAGAATAAGAGAATTTTATTTCCGTGCCTAATATCTAATGGATCTACCATTTCCATAAATGGTATAAACGTTTTAAATATAAACTATTGGATTT
>CAZXLU010000107.1:0-5262 GCA_964641875.1 Candidatus Woesearchaeota archaeon
AAAGAATTAAATATAGAAACAACTGTAAAAAACAGTAATTTGAAGGTTTATTCATTTCTTTTGATAAGAAAATTGTTTGGAAGTGGTTTAACATTAACTCTCATAAATTCTATGGAAAATAGGAAGGTTTCAAATTTGTCAAAAATATTTGAATATATCCCAGAAAAACAAAAAGAAAAGATAGTAAATTACCTTGTCGAGGAACTTTATCAAGAGAGAATATTAAAAAAAGAATCATGGGAAAGTGGAGTTTTGTCACATATAAGAGATGTTGTTTTCGGGATGAATGATGGTTTAGTAGAAGTTTTGGCAGCTGTAGCAGGATTTACTGGCGCTATACACAATAACTTACTGATTACCATAGCAGGAACGATAGTAGGTTTATCAGGTACACTATCTATGGCTGTTGGGGCTTATCTATCTTCTAAATCAGAAAGAGACCTTGATATAGATAATTTGAATAAATTAGAATTAGAGTTGCAAGTTGCTAAGGAGCGTTTAAAGGAAGATTTAAAGTACCATCTAGCTAATTATAAAAAATTCAGTAAAGATATAGATAGCTTAATTTTAAAACTTAAATCTAAAAAAGACCCTATTTATAAAGTTCTTGAGAGAGAAAAAGAAAATCCTTTGATGAAGTTCGTTGGAGGAGAAGGCAAAATTTATAATAATCAAAAAGATGTGTCTCCCTCAAAAGATGCATTGTATGTTGGGGGGTTTTATATATTGGGTGCAGTTATCCCTTTAATAAGCTTTTTGGTTGGTTCATTCACAAAATCAAATACTTATTACAATTTAATTATATCCGTAGTGCTTACTGCAATTGCTATAGCCATAACATCTTTAATAATAGCATTAAATTCAAATGAGAATCCGAGTAAATATATTGCGAGGTCATTAATTTTAAGTTTAACTGCTGCTTTTGTGACTTTTTTAATAGGGCATATAGCTTCAATTTATTTGCATATTACAATTTAACGAATTAATTTATACTTTTAAGACAATATATGATTATGAGATATTATTCATGTGATGAAATACGTAAAATTGAAGAAAATGCTATAAAAAAAGGTATAACTATCGAAAAATTAATGGATAATGTAGGTGAAATGTCTGCAGAATTTATAAAAAATAATTTAAACTTTGAAAAAATTGTATTTATAGCAGGTACTGGAAATAATGGTGGTGATGTGTTGTCAACAGCATTCCATCTATTTAATGTAAAACCTACAGATTACAGTGTTTTTGTAGTTGGCAGTGAAGATAAATTGAAGGAAGATCCTTATACTTTTTTAAAATTTATCAAGGATATAAAAAGCATACCAATAACCTTTATAGAAGATGAAAGCACTCTGTCAAAATTAGAAGAAAAAGCTTATTCGGCTGATTTGATAGTAGTTGGCATATTTGGGACAGGTTTTCATGGCCATTTACCTGTTCTAGTTTCTAAACTCATAGATATAGTAAATAGTACTGACGCTAAGAAAGTTAGTATTGATATCCCTTCTGGAATAAACAGCGATACAGGCGAATTTGAAAAGGCTATTAGGTCAGATTTTACTTTAACAACTATAGGAATGAAATTGGCTTTTCAAAAGGAGGAAGTATTAAAAATGTGTGGCCATATAGAAGTTTTAGACATATTCCGCTGATATAACAGCGTTATATTTATAAATAATTATCTTCTTATAGGTCTATGAACTTTGATGTTAATAAAATACGAGAAGATTTTCCAATTCTTAAAAAAGAAATAAATGGGAATAGACTAATATATTTTGATAACGCTGCCACATCACAAAAACCTAAAGAAGTGATTGAAGGGTTGAAATACTTTTACGAGAATATAAATGCAAATCCAATAAGAAGCATACATTATTTAGCAGAACAGGCAACTTTAGAATATACTAAAGCAAGAGAAAAAGTTGCAAAATTCATTAATGCTGAACCAGAAGAAATAGTTTTTACAAGAAATACTACTGAAGCTATAAATCTAATCTCCTTCACCTTCCCATTTAATAATGGAGACCGAGTTTCAACTACTTATATGGAGCATCATTCAAATCTCTTGCCGTGGCTTCGTTTAAAAGAAAAAGGAATAGAAATCGATATAGCTCCAATATCTAATAATTATGAATTAGACCTGAGTTATTATAAAAACCTGCCTAAAAGTACAAGGTTAGTTGCAGTAACACATGCTTCGAATGTTACCGGAACAATAAATGATGTGAAAGAAATAGCTAGGCTTTCACATGAACAAGGTTCTTTAGTCTTAATAGATGCTGCGCAGTCAATTCCCCATATGCCATTTGATGTTAAAGATGTTGACGCTGATTTCGTTGCTTTCTCAGGACATAAAATGCTTGCTCCATTTGGAATAGGCGTTTTATACATTAAAAAAGATATATCAAAAAATTTAAAACCATTTTTAACAGGCGGTGAAATGATAAAAGATGTAAGTCTTTCAAGGGTTATCTATGAAAACGCTCCTAATCTTTTTGAGGCCGGCACACAGAATGTAGAAGGCGTTTATGGTTTAGGTTTGGCTATAGATTATCTTAACAGAATAGGCATGAAAAACATAGAAGAATATGAAAATGAACTAACCAATTATTTGTATGAAAGAGCAAAGGAACTCAAAAACGTAGAAATACTTAGCGGCAAAAGTAAAAGATTCACCGGCATATTCTCATTTAATATAGTAGGTTTGCATTCACATGACACTGCTTACTTACTCGATAAAAAAGGGATAGCAGTTAGATCTGGTTTCCATTGTGCTCAACCTTTAATTGAAGATAGATTGAAATTAGATGGGGCCGCAAGGGCAAGCCTTTACTTCTACAATACAAAAGAAGAGATAAATATTTTCATAAATGAACTAAATAACATAGCGAGCAAATATGGAAGATGATAAGTTTTATGAATTGGTAGAGCTTTATAGGAATCCTGAGCATTACGGTAAACTTAGCAAATACAATTATTCTGAAGAAGGTTACTCACCATCTTGTGGAGATAAGTTTTCAGTATATTTAGAAGTTGAAAACGGTTTAATAAAAGATGCATCTTTTGACGGTAAAGGTTGCGTTATATCAACCGTTTCATTATCAAAACTATGTGATTTTTTGATTGATAAACAAATAAAAGAAGTTGAAAAGATGGAATTGAAAGACATTGAGAACTTACTTGGTATAAAAGATATAAGCATATCTAGAGTAAAATGTGCTACTGTTGGTTTAGATGCTATAAAAAAGATACACAAAAAGATTAACAGCAGCTAATTTTTATTGATAGTTTTCAAGCGAATTTGCATCGGCTAAAGCTTGCATACATTCTTTGTAATAAGGACAGTACTTACATTCCCAGACTTTTTTGTTGTCGAAGTAATATTCAGCAGGTGGCAGCATTTTATTCTTCAAATGGTAATCCAAGTCTTTGAATCTTTCCATTACTTTTTTGTATTCCTCTTCATTGTATTCTACTTTGAATTGCTTTATTTCTAAGTTCTTTTTGTCAGCATATACTAATATCCCGTAATCTGCAGGCTGGGCTCCTAAATATAAAGATATCTGCATTTTATGCTTGGGGTCGGGTTCTATAACTTTAGTTATGTCCCCCGTAGATTTAGCTTCAATTATTATTTTTTTACCATTTTTAGTTTCTATATAATCATCTATTCTTCCGTATATTGTAAAGCTGGTCTCTTGGTCTTTATATTCTACTTTTATTGGTTTTTCCTCCTCCACCAAAGTAAGCGTATCAGACTCTTTCAAAGCTTTAGCTATGAATTCATGCACATTATTTCCCAGAGCAAATATTCTTAAAGCAGTTGGCTCTGTAGGCTTTGATATAAAATAAGAATAATAACTTCTACGCATACACATCCCTATCTCACTTGGGTAATAAGCACCAATTCTTTTAGGCCTAGATTCCTCATTTAAGTATTCGTCTATTATATTACCAACATCAATATCAACAAAAGAATCATCTTGCATTAGAGATATAGAATAGAAAAGAATTTAAATCTGTCTTTTTTCGTATATTAATGCTTGATAAGAAATTGCTTTATATAGGGATTATTTTAGTCGTTATATTTGCAGTAATATTTTTACTTGTAAACTTTAAAATATCCTATAATTTTGACATTTCAGTTTTTAAATTAATAAATGAAAAGTTAAACGTTCCTTCTTTAGATTCTTTCTTTTCTGAATTAATGGCTTATGGCAGGGAATATTTTTGGGTGCCAGTAGTGGCTTTAATGTGGATTTTAGGTAGCCTTTTTAAAAATGAGAAAGCGAAGAAAGGAGCTTTGATGCTTGTAATAGTGTTTATAGCTATAATAATTATAGGCTTATCTTTGAAAGCGGTTTATTATAGGCCAAGGCCATTCCTTAATCCAACATTATCTTCTGTAGATCATGTCTTGGTTCCAAAAGATCTTGATTCCTCTTTTCCATCTGGTCATGCCTTAATTGTTGCTGGTGGTGCAGCAACAGCTTTCTTCTTTTTGAGAAAGAGATATTCTATCCCTCTAATTGTAGAAGCAGCTTTAGTCTCTTACGGAAGAGTTTATGTAGGAGTACATTACCCCACAGACGTTTTGGCAGGAGTTATACTAGGGGTTGCTATAGCTTTTATAATTTATGCTATATTAAATAAAAGTAAGTACTTTGATAAACTCTTTACTTTGATAGACAATATACAGACAAGTGTATTGAGAAGTTTAAAAATAATTCACTAGTTCTTTTTCTTGCTTTTTAAAGCATAATTTTTAGCTAATTTCTTTATCTCATCTATAAGTTCATTTTCATTCTTGAACATATTATCTACGAAATAGGGAGTGAATGGGCTGTATTTTTCGAATGGAAAGTAAAGCAAAACCTTTTTACCCGTAAAGTGGGCATGCATTCTTTCCCCATCCACACCGCTGGAGTATACCAAATCGGAAAGATAAACTATCGTTAAATCTGTTTGGTCTATAAAATGAAAGTCTCTTCTAACAGTTTGATTAAATATTAAGTTTTTTAGCCTTTCATTCTCCCCAGCAGATTTATAAGCATCAATATCTACTGCCTTTGGATTGAAAACAATAAGGTACTTCTTAATTTTTTTTATGAATTCATCTAGCTTCTCATACCCACTTTTTCTGTGTTCTATCGTAAAGCTTATGTAGGCTTTTGGTTTGTCATTTCTGTATATTAGCTCAAATAAAGTGTTTGGATCCTCTTTTGTTCCAATTATATAGTTCTTTTTTCCTATAGAATTGCT
>CAZXLU010000108.1:0-5256 GCA_964641875.1 Candidatus Woesearchaeota archaeon
TTTACTCGGATGAAATACGGAATTACTCATTTTTCACTAAGAGAAACGGGAACTCTTCGGTAATTAAGAAGGAATATCTATTAGTACTTTCAAAGAGCAATTAGCAAAGTGGTATCCTAGCAATAACAAGATGTCCACTTTTAAGGCGACTATTGAGCTTACATATTTTCAGGTATCGGCTTTTAAGACTTATTTTGTGTCAAATTTGACTTGTCCAAGAATCCCCTCTCTTCCAGTGCTATTCTTGCAAATTTTGCGTCTAGACGCTTAACTTTTCGAGCTAACCCTATGTCCATTATGTGGTCGCATCTGTCTATTATTTCTGCAGGAACTCCCTGAGCAGACTTATATATAAATGCGACAAAGTCGGGATCAAACGGAATAAGCGAGCTGTCTTCTATTTTGTTCGCAACCCTATTATATCTTAATCTCAGTTCAATAAGACGCTCTGTATTTTCCTCGTCTAAGCCGACTAATACTTTAGGTTTCGACATTCTTCTTCTTAGTGCTGCTATGGGGCTTCGAATCCCGGCTTGGGATCGATCTTCTAGATTCTGGAGGTCGCTATAGCCATCTTGTGATACTGCAAAAAAGACCATAAGTGGAGTGAGTAGTTCTTGAGGGATGTTTACTTCGTCTGGAAGGTCATAAATTGACCTAAAGAGAGCTAAATACTTAGGCTGCTCAGACTTCCTAACAATTTGAAATAAATATTCAAACTCGTCTACCAAGATGACCATCGCTTTGTGCCCTAGAGACTTTGCAAAAATAAGAAGAGCAGCTAAGTAGTATTTTGCTATTTCAAGATTGTTAATGTCATTTCTTATTCCTAGTGATTTTTTTTCTCTCAAAGGTATTTTGGCACCTCTAAGAAAGTCTGCAACAACCCCTTTTCCTACTCGAACTGGACTTTGGGGCTCAAAATTTAACAGGGGATTCCAAAATATTGATCCAAGTATTTTCCTAGGTTCTTCGAACATGCCGGATGACGGAATTTTATCTAAGCTTTTCTTGACATCCGCTGCAGTCTTTCCCTTAACGACTCTCTCGAGGTCGATACTAGCAATGAGCCTTAACATAAAATCCAGTCCTCCTTGGTTCTTGCTTTCAGATTTTAGAGTAAAATATGTGCAGAGTACATCACTCCTTAAGTTAAATTCATCTAGGATTTTAAACAGTGACATCGTTTTGCCCATCCCGTAGTCGCCAACAATATACTGGAACTGATTTTGACCGCTACGTGCCACTTTCTCCACGGAACTTTTCCAATATTTCAACTCCTCTTCCCTGTTCACCCAGAATTTGAGTTGGAATCTGGGAGATTTTCTAGCAAACGGCATTTCCTCTAGGAGGTAAGTTTCTTTCATGAACTTATCGGGCCCTTCACTCATTTTTGCACTCCTTTAGCCTTTATGTAGATTGTCCTATAATACTCATTTCTTATTTTGAGCAGTTTTTCTCCTTTTCCCATTGAATGCCCAAAGGTAATCAAATAGTCACTTAAGTCGTTAGAAGAAGAAACCAGTAATGAGTCGAAAGTATTCCTCGGAATCGGAAGTGAATAGTTTTCTAGAAATTTAGTCGATGTAACTCTTCTTAATTCCTCAATCTCGACTATGCCGTTTGATGTTGCTGCTAACTCCGAGTATGAAAGCAATAACGTTTCTCTAAATTCTCTCTTCATTTCAATTACACTTGCCTTTACCTGCCTCAATTGGTCGATCAAGGCAAGATTTAGATTAATTTTGTTGCCATCTACTGCAACAAGTGAGGAAGCTTTCAAAATATTAAGCCATCTTCGAAACCTTTCGCTTATTTGTCTATCATTGCATCCAGCGGAGTGTTTTGTCAATGATTTCTGCACCTTCCCCATTTCTCCTCCATTCTGCTTTATTAGCTCAAGGAAGTGAAAGATTTCTTCATCAATTTCAACGATAACTGAGCACGAAGTAATCTTCCTGACATGATCTCCAAACTCTAAACTACGTATCATAAGGTTACCGTTCTCGCTTACCTCTATAGTTTTACCATGGCTAACTATCAGTCCGAGCTTCCCGAGCGTTGTTATAGTCATTCCTCTGAAAATCCCTTTCTCCTTTGGGTTCTTATCCTGTGCTAATTTTAGTTTGCTAGTCGGATCATACAGACCAAGTACACAGGAAACTTGCTTCTCTCTGTCAAATTTATGTATGTCAAAGCATTTGAGGGCACCTATGATTTTCTCTAATCTGTTTTCTTTAATTATCGGTATAGATTTACAGTTCACTCTATCACCAAACCTTCACCCTCACAAAATGATTTGAACCTACAGTGATGACATTTTTTCGTATTTTCTTTCGAAGGAAACGGAGGACAATTGCCCTTCTTAGCAATATCAAGGGCTTGATTTCTCCTTTGGATAAACCAGTTCCTTAGGGAATCATCTATGGGGAAAATGTAGACCTGGGGAAGAGAAACATACCGTCCATATTTCACTTGGTTTTTGGCCTTAAAGAAGTATATCATCCCCCAGTCGATATTTGTCTTAATTGCATTTTCGTATGCAATCGCATAACCTGTGCAAATTAGTAAATCAGAGTCTCTCAATGCCTCTCCCGACTTAATATCACCGACTAATTTTAAGTTTGGAACCAAGAAATCCGGCTTCGAGTCCTTAGATATGCCGGTTAGACTATTTGGATTCAAACTTGTATGAAACTTAATGTTGTCCTTGGTTATTTTCTTATCAGTAAATTCTGATAGGAAATTGGACACTGTAGCTTCGATCCTGCCAGACGACTTAAGCTGAGAAAGGAAAATATTGTAATCTCGAGAGGATTCGTTCTTCAATTCATCCAGCTTCTTCTTCTTGCTTTTAAGAAAAGTGACAAAATAACGATCACTTTCATCTTTCAGTTCTTTATATGATGTTTTTGTTTTGATTTGGTCCATTAAAATTTCTACAAAAAATTTCTCGCCAATCATTCCAGCGGTTCTTTCGAAACTGGGACTTCCGTTTCTTATCTTCCGGGATTTTGGTCTATTTAAGCCCTTAGAAATGTATACATCTCTGCCGGTTGGACAAATTTGATTAGACACCTCGTTGACTGACAAGGGCAAAATAGTGCCCTTACGGATAGCTGAGGCAAATTCCCCTGTAACCAGGATTTCACTATTTTGTCCTCTCAATTCATTTGAAACATCGACCTTTCCATAAATTTCCTCAAAGGGATTGAGAACATTGGCGACACTAATTACCTGATACAACTAACAAACACCTTCTTTACGAGCCCTCCATATTTATCATTCTTATCACACTCACACTAATATCCCCCTCAAAACCATTTACTTGTCCCCCTTCTTTTCCTCTTTTTTGAAGCCTCATTTGATTCACGTCAACCTTCCTCTCATGAGGTTTTCTTCCGTTTTTGCAGAGTCGAACCATACAGAGTTTAGAACAACGAAACACAGAACTGCTGTTCCTCCATGTTTGTTCGCCATCCTTATTAATGGCAGTTTTTCCTTGTCAAATCTCTCCATCCCCATCTCCCTGCTTCTGGTGTATTTGACCTGTACAAACCAGTATCTCCCACCGTTTCGAGCTATGATATCTGCCGGACCTCTCCCGCCATCATAAAGGATATCAAAACCATGGCACTCCAGCCACCTGACAACTGCCTTTTCTTTATTATAGCCCGTCGCAGTATTATTAGGTCTATCGTTCATTTCACTCCCCTTTCTTCTCTTCCTCTTTTGGTTCTGGATTGCAACACTTACAACCGTCCACTGTACAACAATTAGACGTCACTCCGAGTTTCGACTGGTCGAACTCTGGTCCTTGCTGCATTTCGGAGGGCTTCAGATGTCCCCACCCCTTGGTAAGCTTTGCAATGTTATGATCGCAGTTACAGGCTGTAATATCGCCGATTTTGAAGCTCATTTCACTCCCCCTTCTTCTTTTCTTCAACCTTAGACAGAAAAGGAGACAAGAAGGACAGTAAAGTCACAAAGGAGCGAAATGCCAATTGAGCATCAGCAAATGTTACCTTGTATCTATTGTTATGTGGGCCAATTTGGAGGAATTTTGTAATATCCTCAAACATGCTTTGTACACGTTCGCTCTTCGTAGGCTGTCCTTCTTCCCCTTGTGATCCCTGATCGATAAGTTTTAGAATATCCTCTTTCTTTGCATTAAAGAACGCCGCAAATGAATCTCTTGCAGATCTAAGGTCTCTGAGAACGTCCTCTGGATCGTTCTTATTGAAAAGTGCTTCCTGTGCTTTGTCTAAATGTTCAGATACCTCATGAAATCCTTCAAGTTTGGGTCTTTCAATCTCAATAATCCATTTCTCAGAATAGCCTATGTCCCGCAAGAACTGTATCCACTGCCTTTGCGAAAACTTCCAAGGGACAGCAAGAGAAAATCTCTTGGGAGGGCCTAGATTCTGGGCAGAATTCCATCGGTAAGGCACAATTGTTCCTTCAAGGTGAAGGTATAAAATTATGTCATCAACTCTTTTTAGTTCGATTTCCTTCAACTCTCCTGTAGAAATTCTCAAAATATAATCAAGGGTAGCCGTCATGCGTGGGTCAATTGATCCCGGACTAAAGAAGCTGTGAGAGAGTGGAATCTGCTGAAACATCAATGCACAATGAGTTTCTTCCATCCTATAACCAACGTCATAAAATGCTTGATTGGGCTGGTCTTGATTCCGACCCAAATCAATGCTTACATTTAATTTGACCTCAAACACTGCAACTGGAGTTTTATTCAAGGTTCTTACTTCGATAGGTTCATTAACGTAAATTTTACCTTTGAACTCTGGCGATATCTCAGCTAAGATTACCATTTTCTTTCACTCATTCCTCCAGCACTCCCTCAATCTCCTTCAATCGGTCCAATCTTCTTTGCATATCAAGCTTTATAAAATCTCGTTTCACTGTCTAACACCTTCCGAAGTCCCGCAATAGCTTGCTCGATATCTTTACAACGCTTATTGTAATTTCCGTCTGGTATCATTCTTACCATCTTTTCGAAATTGTCAATATAATCCTTTAGGGGTCCGATTCGTATTTTATTCCAGTCGGTCAGCGGTTTGATTTGTCCAAATTTCTTCTCGATTTCACCTAGTTTCTCTTTCAGTTCTTCTAACTGCTTAATAATGTCGTCCTTGTTCATTCATTCCCCTCCCAAAATCCCCTCAATTTCCTTCAAATGCTTGGCAACTTTCAGATATCTTTCTTGCAACATTCTCATTCAAATATTATATTCTCCAC
>CAZXLU010000109.1:0-5235 GCA_964641875.1 Candidatus Woesearchaeota archaeon
ACATATCTAATTGAAATATATAAACATTATATCAAATAATTAAGAATACCTTTATGAGGTAAGAGTCAAGTTATATACTGGAGTAGTATCAAAGGAGGATTCATTAAAAACTAGGATAATAAAAGAGCATATTTCAGGGTGGCCTTTCTATATTAGGTTTTTTCGGTTGATTTAGAAGATCTTTATAGAAGGGGATTAAAGCAATAATTTATTCATAGCAGATGCTATAAATAATTTAGATGAGGGAGTAATGATGATATAACCAGGTAGTGATTTCTAGCTATGCACAATTGATAAAGTTATTTAATTTATAACCTCACATAATGGCTCTTTCCAAGGGTAGAAAATTTGTTCCCTAGATGCCATACCTTAATTTGCATATTGTTCTGGCAAATGCCATATGCCCTATTTACATACCAAAGATCAAGACCAAAATTTTGAGATAACATCTGTGATTGCTGAATTACATTAGCATAATTATTTAACTGAATATTATTATTCCCGAGTCCAAAGCAGTCTCTCACAGGTTTATATACAACCATGAAATTCTTATCGTCTCTAGCAAACAAAATAGCTGTGGCCAAAAATATGCTCATATTTCCAGGTCCAGGGGCGCATATACGGTTAAGTATTGCTATAACATCATTTATATCAGGTATACCACTATTAATTTTATAATTTATAAGGGTTTGAAACAAATTTTTATGTATTGAATTTTTAGTGGCTGCCAAACCTCGTCTTTGCAGATTATTCCAACTTCCATTATTGGATTCAAGAATAAAATCTGTTAAAAGGTCTTGGAATTGGTTTTACTGAAGTGAATTTATATTAATTTTTTGAAATCGTGAAGACCATCCCAAAAATAAATTATGGGCTGCGAAAAGGTAATCATGTATTTGGATATCATCACAATTATTACATTTGCCATTTATAAGATCTTTAATTCGTTGCAACACATAATTGATATTACAATTATTACATACATATTACACATATTCCATAAATCAATATTTCTCTTTCAATAAAACACTGAAAAACGAAAAATTAAACAATATTAATTTAGGCGATGAAAGATTTAATATATACTCAAGAAATCTAAATGATGTCATCTGCAGTTATTTACTATATTATGAAAAGATTTACTAATTCATCTACACTAATTGATTGGCTCTTTGTCTTTGTTATTTTTTACTTTTTAATGGATTTATGATAATGCAAAAAATCATTTTAAATTTATAGTAGATTAATTACATTATCGAATAATATAGATTACGGAATAATGAGGATAAAATTAAATACTTTCAACATTTAAACTATATGTGTATATCTGTTTAATTAAAAACCAAACCGAGGTAATTTTCATGCATATTATAAATTTTAAAGAAAAACTTGAAAATTATGAAATGCGATTGTTTCATCAAAAACGAGTTGTGATGAATAGTATTAAAAAATGGATTCAAAGAGTTTTATATCAGCGATGATTTTATGGATCTTGATCTGTCTATATACTATAAAGCAATAGCATCGCGATACAAAAATAATTCACAGATAGCTCGTATAATAACTGAAAAATGGGCAAGTGACAATCTATATTGCCCTAAATGTGGTAGGAGCTTAGTTCAATATCCAAACAATACACATGTCTACGACTTTTACTGCGACCATTCAAATAAGGAGTTTATTGTTTCCCGGGAAAATTTTCAACTGAAAAGTACTAAAATTTTTCCTAAAGAGGATTTTTCCCACAATATACTCGGAGGTGCGTATAGCGAAGAAATGCGTATTATGAAGCAGAATGCTTTTCCATCATTGATTGTATTGCATTATGACGACAAAACAATGACTGTAAAAGATGTTTTACTTATTCATAGACTGGCAATAACTCCAAGCTGCATAAAGCCAAGAAAACCATTGCCAAGCACGGCGAGAAGGGCAGGTTGGATAGGCAGTATTATAACTCTGGATGCTGTACCAAAACTTGGGCGTATAATGGTAATAAATAATAGTAATGTTGTAGCTAAAAGTATAGTACAAAATAAATGGAAGACTGTGGAAAGCCTATTGAAGGGGGATATTGTTCAAAGGGCCTGGGCATCTGACATAATTAACCTCATTGATAGACTACCATCGAGATTTAACCTTAATAATGTTTATAAATACGAGAATGAATTAGCATTATTACACCCACAAAATAATCATATCAGGGACAAGATAAGGCAACAGTTGCAAATATTACGTGATAGAGGATTCATAAGCTTTGTTGGAAATGGCGAATATAGAAAAGAAGAATAATTTTGTGTGTAGATAAAATTTATGTGATATACTGAAATAAGTTTTCATATATACTTATTATTTTTTAATATTTTTATTTCATTGCCCTGAATGGGCTGACTCTGTGAAATATATCCTCCTTATTTTTAATATATAAATTTGATTCTTATGTGGTTCATTTTAATATAAAAGTGAACCACATATAGATACTGTTATAATTATTGAAAATATAAAATGGATATCTTAAGGCATTATTATATTATTGAATATTTTGAAAAATCATTTAGAGATAATGTGATATCTTTACAGTAAATTAATTTGGCCATTTATTATATCTAATAGGCTTCCTTTGTTAGGTGTTCCCTACCGCAATTCTTCATTAAAATTTAGTGATATAGATATAATGAGACTTATTAATATATCATTTCTGGAAGTGCACTTATTAACAAAATTAATTAAGCAACATCTTTTTGATATTATAAAATAATAAATATAGGAAAAACATATTATGATAATGCGAGACTATTCTGGAGTACATATCAATTCAGGGTACCTGTAAATTTAAAAACAACAATTTATTTTTTGTAATATGGCTTGAAAATAAGAAAAAAATGTAAGACAAAATGAAGTTTATAGGTATTGTGACAATCGGGCTTGTCCTGAACCAATTATTAAGAAAATTATTCACGAGAAGTTAAAGTATAAGATAACAAAGAGGATTTCCCTAATTTACAGATAGCCCCTTAATATCTGATGAACTATCCGGCCTGGTGGAAATAAAAAATAGTAATAACTATACATTGACAATAAAAATATTGAGATTGATGAGAAAATCATATCAGAAGAAGAATTGATCAAATTCTTAAACATGAAAATACCATGGATAAAAATTTCCGGACAATGGATTGAAATTAAGTCAAAATAGATAAAATTATATATCCTTGCAAAACTAGAAGATATAGTGTAAGTATTATGTAAATATATGATCTCTGCATAGGTTTTTATAACTTCAAACTCACCATAACTGGGCTGTTCCACATCGAATAATTAACTTCCTTTCACTTTGCGTTTCTTACCATCATATTGCAGAAAGTCATTATAGATTTACATTAGAATAATTACATTATCTCCCTTTTACATGCATCTGGTAAATCTCCTGTTAACCATTCAGAGAGAACTTTTCTAAATGCTGATTTACAACCTTCCATGTAAATATGATACAAAGTAATATGAAATTGTTTTCTAATAAAACAATTTACGTTATATTTTGTTTTTTAATAAAACAAATTCTTCTTAATTATATGATGTATCATATCAAATGTCCTTCAAAAACGTATTTTATGAATTTATTAGGAAAGTAACAATAATGAAAATATACGTTTAATAATAATTATGCCCCACACATATCGTGTACCATATTCTATGCATTTATGATTGACATCTACTGCTGTATGTTAATTTAACCTCATCATGGCATTTATAAGTCACCTACATTCTATGATCATTGTTGATCCTGTTCTTTATTCATTATCCTTTCTAGTTTCTCTTTAACTGCCCAGTTTATTATTTCCCGGAAAGCATATATATTCACGTTCTCATGTTCCTTATTTTATTACATCGTGAGGTCAAAAGAGGTGTTTTCACTGTTGTTTAAAAATTATTTCATTATTAACAGTAGAGTATATTTACACAAAATACGGTGAACAACCTCAACCTTATAAGTGATAATATCGAATTATGCAACCTACTAATAATATACATAAATTTTTATCCTGAAAATTAATCCAATCATGTAGATAAGTTATCTATACAGAGACCAAATATAAAAGCAAGAAATAGTATGAGTGTTATTTCCTTCAAAGTCAGTATAAAGGGCATACAGCCGCGGATCTCGAGAATAGTAGAAGTGTCCTGCGGTTTAACCCTTCATAGTCTGCATTTAGTTATACAGGCAGTGATGGGTTGGCAAAATTACCATCTTTATGAATTTAAAATTGGAAATAAGATATTTACCTGCAATCCTGAGAAAATGCCCACATTCCCGGAATTACCTAGATTCCCAGTTTATGAGGATTCAGAATCCACTTACATCAATGAAATAGTCCTTATGGGAGAAAATACAAAACTTGTTTATAGATATGATATTGAAGATGAATGGTTACATACTGTTAAAATTGAAAAGGTATTTCCAGCAGTTAAAGGTGTTTATTATCCACGGTGCATATCCGGGAAAAGGGCATGCCCGCCGGAAGATTCAGGAGGTGTATATGGTTATTTAAATATGCTCGATATACTTAAAGACCCAGAAAATAAGGAATATGATACTGTAAGAGAATGGCTAGGTGATGATTTTGATCCTGAATCTTTTGATATCGAAAAGGCAAACAAAAGGCTAAAGAATTATCTTAACATGGATCATGATTTATAATATTAGTAATAATAACATATCACATGTTTTAACAAATAAGGATTCTCTTTAGTCCCAGAGTTTAGCATGGTTTCAACATTTGATACAACCATGAAAATGTATACAATAACATTTAACGTTATTGCTTTAACATAATATCTATTTTTGTGTGATAGATATTTTCATCTGGAGTTAAAACCTTCCATCCTGGGCAATGTCTTCTATATTTTGAATAACATGCTCAGGATGACATATATCTGGTATGTACGAAACACAGGTTGTGTACCATATTATAGTTTCATCCAACTGCATTGTAAAGGACAATAAAAATGTTTGAAAATCCGGAAGAAAATATTGTATAGGAGTCACTGCCACATGCTAGCCGGATAGGTAATAAATCGTACGAGCCCTCGTGCTTATCCTATTAATACCCGGGAAGTTATACTCTTGCGATTTACCAATAACTTAATATTTATGTATATATCTTAACTTTATGGAGAATTCTACAGTTAAATTAGGAACAATCGGTAAAATATATATTTTAGAAAAAGTAAGAG
>CAZXLU010000110.1:0-397 GCA_964641875.1 Candidatus Woesearchaeota archaeon
CGTAATCATGGGACAACTCATGAGAAATTATTTCTTTTATATCTGTCCAGCTTGCATGGCGGAGAGCCATTTCAGAAAATTCAATTTTATAAATCCAATCTGTATGAGAATTAATTTTAAAACTTCTTTTTGCACCTCCCGGACGTTCGTAATTAAATTCTATATTTCCCTGATGAATATGATGTGAATCAGGTTTGTATATCCAATTAGTTCTGGCTAATGCTCCAGTAGTTAATCGGCTATTAATTATAATATAAAATTGAGAATGTTTAACAAATTCTTTATATTCGGAATCTTTACCTATCTTATCTGCTATCTCTTGTACATTCTTTTCAAGTGTAGCATACTTAATCAAATGACTTCAAACCTTATTCCATAATTACCATTCATCTATTTA
>CAZXLU010000110.1:407-5180 GCA_964641875.1 Candidatus Woesearchaeota archaeon
ATAAGATTATGGTTTAATGAAAAAGTATTTGTATATTCCCAATAGGTATAAATCGTTAAGGGTAATTCCAAGAGCTCGTGCTTCCAGAGAACCCGGCCACCATCCAGTCCATCTTGCGAAGAAAGGATCATGTTTTTCATGCCCGCATTGTATCCATTGCGTTCCACATACCGAACAAATTTCAACATCACAACTTCCATTATGGGGCATACCAGGATCAACCCCACAATCATGACATTTGGTAGGCTCTCTTATATCCATAAGGTTAAAATCCTATAAACTATTTAAATTTACTTTAGATTCAATTTATGATAATGTTCCATACCAAAGTTTGGGAATTTCATATAATCCTTTCCTGCGTATATCCAATCAGAAAGGTCCGAATATTATTTCCTCACCTTCTTTTTACCATATACTTCTTCTATTTGTTTCTTGGTACAATATTTCTTAAGTAATTCAGGGCTTCTATGGAATGAGCATAAACCAAGAGTCTGACTCTTTTTGTCGTATATGTGTCCACCACAAGATTTACATTTTGTATGAGTCATCTTCTCACCTACTTATTTGCCATGGTGTATGATTGATTTTGCAATCTTACTTGTTTGTGCATCAGCATCTGTTAAAGAGGAAAAACCAAAATCGATATAGTTTCTTGCTTCCGTGGTAGTGCGGATTTCTATTACTGTATATGTATGCCATTTATCACCGTACTTATGATTTTTAAGTTCTGCAACTTTTTGATCGCCTGCAAATTTTGATGCTTTTTGTTGATTTTCGTAAGATTTTTTTCCATTATCCGTTTTTGGGTATTTTTTTATAAGTTTGCTATCTTGGTAAACTCTGTATTCATATTCAACTTTTTCTTCCCAGCTTGCTACCATTAATCACACACCCACTAAAATCATATAATAACCTATTAATTTTTTCCTATTTAAAACTATATAATAAGTAGGGTGAGGGAGAAAGGACCAGCAATAATCCCGGAAAGGCTCACCCTACTTAAACGTAAGCACTTGTCCCCCTTTCCTAATACAAATAACGTGGAATACTATTTTAATCTTTGTATAAGGTTTTTCTGTTTGCCATTTTTAACATCCAATTTCATTTTTTCGGCAATGGTCAAACCAGCGTCAACCCTATCATATAACTTATATAAATTATCATTAATTACTTCTTCCAGATGTTTCTCAACAATATGTTTAACAGAACAATCATGGCAGATAATAGGTCTATTCCGGCACAATCTACAAAGGTAATAAGTATCATTAGTTATTATTGCATGGCATTCATCACAAGATATTTGTATTCCCATTAATTGCCCAGTGGGAAAAATAATTTAAAAATTTGGTTATAGGATGAGCATTGCTACCATAACTATAAGAATCAAAACTATGGCGCCTATAATGGCAAAAGTCATGATACCTATAAATTTTGCGATTGAGCTTAAAAATCCAGGAAGTACTTTCATATTGCCAACTAGATAAATAACCAACCCAACTACATCGACTATTGATATTTCCAAATTTAAAGTAAGGAAACTTACTATTAACATTATAAATCCAAAGACGAATAAATAATGTTCTATTTCCTTTAAAGAAAGTTTAGGAGTAAGCATATTAATATTTAATGCTCGATAACCTATTTAAAACTATATTTATTTATGGATGTTCCTGTATGAACTTCTCCATTACTGCATATCCAGGTGTTGGCTGCTCATTTGTATAAAGTAATCCGAAGTTAGCATTGTAGTACCAGAAGAAACTCTCACCATAAAGATCATACCAAAAGATATGTGTAATCCCTGACTTAATCAGAAGCTCATAAACCAATGGAATATATGTAGGTTGTTGAGGTGCACCGATTCCGGTCTCTGTGATCCAGAGGGGAAGACTCACTTCGTTTTGTATCAAATTAATAGTCTCTTTATATTGTGTTAAGTACGTAGCAGAAATATTGACCGGTGTATAAAGGTGAACGGACACGGCATTACAATACTTCTGAAATCCCAACGATACTAATTGTATTAACCAAGTTAATTGGAAAGTTGAGAATGGAGTATTATATCCGCCAAGTCCAATTATTGTTGGATTATTCTCATATTTGTGTATTATAGTATATGCCGATTTTAACATCTCAAAATAAAATGTTGCATTTATTACCGGAAAGCCATTACCATTTAAATCCGGCTCATTCCATATTTCCCAGGCAGTCACTCCAGGATAACTTTGTACATCGGAGAGGACAGTTGCATTCCATTCTGATAAGGTTATAATATGACTTGAGAATTGGAAGTAATCAATAATTCCCAATATCTTTACATGATTGCTTATTGCCGTATTATATATATTTTGCCATTGAGGACTTCCTACATCCGATCTTACATAAGTCATTCCCAAATCTTTAACATCGTTAATTAATGTACTATCTAAATTGTGTACTGTTATTCCATAAGTTATATGTTGTGAATTTTGGTTTTCTATACTAATAACTACGATTGCCGATAATCCGAAAATTATCAATACTCCAACAAAGATAGCTATTATTTTTATCAAGTATTAACTCCATACTTTACTATATAAGATTTGTAATATCTTGTAGTTGTTTCATTGAATTTAGTTTAAGTGTTTTCTTTATCCAGTATTCATGTCCTTCTTCTGCCAACTTTTTATTTTTATATCTCTCAACCACTTTCATTGTTTCGAAACCTTTCCAGATAGCCGTTTCCCAACCAAAATCTTGGGTATTAGAAGTATCGATAACCCATTGACCATCTTCGTCCTGAAAGGGTTTATCCTTAATATTTTTAGCTAAATCGGTTCGTATATAGGAATAAATTACTTTATGATTTTTAATGGTAGTTGTAATAGCATAAGTTGGACCTTTACGATTTAATAAAACATCTATCATTTTTGCAAGATCACCTATTGGATCATTGGATACTATTTTTACTTCCATTTTTTTCTTATTTATGCTTAATCACCTCTTCCAATTTCCATCCTTCATTTTTAACTGCTCGATGTTCTGCCAGAGTAGCAAGATGGTGAGCTTGCTCATAGTTAAAATTAAACTCAATACGAAGAAATATTTCAGTTTCTTCATGGACTATTATTCTCAATTTCTTTACCTTATCTGACCACCAATCTTTTCTAACTATAACTGTATTATTGGATATGTTAAACTTTTTAGCCTCTTTTGGTTCTAACCAGTTAAGGGCTATGTAATCACCCATTTCTTTTTCAGTTCTAACTTCAAAGGAAATAATTTTTGGTATATTTGATAACCATTGAATCTTGCTCATTACGCCACTGCCCCTACGCTATAAAGAATGGCAACAGCCTCAAGTACTACAAGCAGTGCGATATTTAGTCTTATATTAGGGTAAAGTGAGTAAGAAATTAAGACTATAAAAATGATAGCTACTTCTACGATATATTGTACTGTATAAGAAATTACAACTCCTAAACTCCCCAAAGATGAAAGAGTTAATATATGTTGATTTAAGACTGAAAATCCTGCCAGCGAATTAAGTATAAAAGCTATTATTATCCATACAAATAAAAGTGCTGCTATACCAAAAGTTGCCTTCATAACACTCCCGGTATATAAGCATTAAATATGATTAGGACACTCGCCACCCATCCAAAGATCAATATAAATCTTGATAGATAATCAACCGGCATTAATAGTATTAAGATAGTCCCTGCTATTCCAGCTACAGCAGCTATTATATCAGACGTTAAAGCACCAGGTGGGGCAGTAATATTAGGACTGTGTATATTGGAAGCGGCAACACTCAACTGCGCCATCTGGGAAGCTCTTCCCTGATCATCTACCGATTGCGCCTGTATCCATAATGAGTTAACATTAAAGCTTAATTGGAATGTATAGGTAACAGAGCCGTTTCCATTTGAATTGGTTTGAATGGGATGATCATTTGTTATGTACTGTGCAGGTGTTCCTGCGGTCGTGGCTGAATATATCCATAGATCAACATAGTTAATTGGCTGGTTAGTAATTGGATTTATAGTATAATTTACCTGAACAGTATAACTGCTTCCCATAGTAAATTGACCATTGGCAGGAGAGTTTAGAATTGAGATAGTTGGCTTTGGCGGCTCAAAGGAATAGTTATCTATTGTAAAGAAAGTAAATGATATCAATGGAAACCAATTATCGTATAATATAACCTTAAATTGATTTCCCTGTACAATTGTAGATGGAATAAATGAGTTGGCTGGGGTTTGGTAATATATCATTCCATTTTGTACATTCTGCCCTACATAATAGGTCTTGACCGAAGTTCCACCATTAAATAAAGGTGAACCTTCTATTTGGACTACATATGCTGACCCATTGCTACTTGCCGGAGCAAATCCAGTAGTATAAGGAATTGCAACTGTTGTTCCCTGCTTGACCGGGTTAGGGGTAGGTTGCCCCAATGAAGCAGTTGCTGGTAGTATTAGAACCTGTCTCTGCAAATTATATTGATATTGATGAAAACTTGCAGACTCAAAAAATCCCCATCCATTTTCCGGGTTAGAAGTAATTGCTACCTGAACGGCAAAGGTGACTACATTATTATATGTACCAGTTATTGATTGTGTAGGCACTATAACTTTTTGATAAGGAATCTTTAATGTTCCGGATGGAAGCATTGAATCGGACCAGGGAATATGTACATTTGTAGTAATTGTATTAATTGTATTAGCCTGTCCATTAATTTCTATTGCTGTAGTAAAGGTAATATCAAATGTACCAGAGCTGGCTGAGCCA
>CAZXLU010000111.1:0-5178 GCA_964641875.1 Candidatus Woesearchaeota archaeon
GATGGAGGTTACGCAGCTATACCTCCATCTGTTAATTTTACTGAAGAAGGAGGAACTTATACATGGATTAATTATGGTGAAGAGATTGCTCAAATTCCGGATAAATTGTTAGATATATTTAATCAGGTAGAATTCGATGAAAACTATAAACCTATTGAAAAAACTAAATACATTGAAATTGCTGTTAAAGAAAATGATAAAAAAGAAACTACTAAAAAAGAAGAATTAAGAAGAACTTATGATAATCATCCTGAACTCGAAGATTACTTATATGATTTATTAGATGCAATAGGTGAAGAAGATTCTGATGAATTTAAATCTCATGATAAATGGTTAGAAAATATGTTAATTATTCGTAACTATTATGGTGATGAGAATTCTAATCTTTCAATAGTAAAAGCAGATAGTTTATGTGAGCAATATAGTGGATCTGATTATAATCCAGCTGAAATTGAAAAGAAATTCGAAAAAGATTTTCAGGGTAAAAAAATAGATAGAAAGGAAAAAGGAATAACAACTTTGGAAAAAAAATTAGATAAATTGAATAGCGATAAATTAAAGGAGCTTAAAAAGAAATATAAAATTAATATAAATTCTGGCAAAATCGATTACAATAATTTAGATAAATCAACTATGAGAATCTTAAATGGAAATGATTTAAAATATGCGAAGATGTTTGTAAAAGCTGTTGGAGATAATTTTAAACATATTAATTCAGATTTAACTTTTTTATGGGATGATGATAAAAAGTTGTGGTTAGATTGTGAATTAGAATTACGGTTAAAGATCGCAGAAGTTTTTGAAGAAATTATTGAAAAGGAAATAGAAAAGTATAAAGATGAAAAGATTGTAAAGCTTTTAAAAGATAAGTTAAACTATATTACAGGTTCTTATGGATGTGCAGGAATCACAAAATATGTGATTCCTTTGATTAGAGATAGAGATTTTGAATATAAATTAGATAGTCCAGAACCATATATTTTACCTATTAGTAATGGAAAGAATATTAATTTAATAACATTAGAAGTATTTGATAGAACTATTAAAGATATATTTACTTTTGAATGTCCTGTAGCTATTGATTATGATGAAAAAAAATTAAAGATAGTAGATGATTTTATGTTAAATATCTGTAGTGGAGATATCGAACTTAAAAATTACTTTCAGAAAGTTTTAGGATATTTTATAACTGGAGAAACTAAAGAGAGAGCTTTTTTCATTTGGTGGGGTTCAGGAAGAAATGGAAAATCTACTATATGTGATTTAATGGGAAAAATAATGAATAATTATAGAAAAGAAATTGATAAGGGTGCTTTAATTGATAATGGATCTAAACCTAATGCTAACTCTCATTCATCTCATTTACAACCTTTAATTAAATCACGAATGGTTAGTTTATCTGAAGCAGTGGGTTATATTGATGAAGATTCTAAAATAGATGCTGCTCAAATCAAAAGAATTACTGGTAGAGATACTATTTCTATTAGACCTTTATATAAAGATCCTATTCAAGTGAAATCTGTAAGTAAACTATTATTACATACTAATATCGAACCAAAGATTGATGTGAATGATGAAGCGATATTAGATCGTTTAATTCTAATGCCTTTCCTTCAGAAATTTGGAAATAATAAAGGAGAAATTAAAAGTGATCCAGATTTAGTTTATAGATTAGAAACTGAATTATTAAATTCGGTATTCACATGGGTAGCTATTGGAGCTAAAAGATGGTATGAAGAAGGATTAAAAAATAAACCTAAATCAGTTATAGCATCAATTAAGAAATATGTTGATAAAGATTCATTTAATGATTTCGTAGAGAATAATATTACTAAAACTGAGGATAAGAAAAACAAGATTAAAAGATCTGAGCTATATTCTAAATATGTGTATTATTGTGAGAATGAAATATGTATTGATAAAAAAGAAATAAAAAGAAAGAAGGAGTTTTTTGATTTAACTGATAAGCGATTTGGAAAACCTAAAATAAATGATGGATATTATCTTTATCAGAATATTAAATGGAAAGTGAATTCTGAAACAAGTTCAGAAATAAGTTCAGAAAATGAATTCGCTTAATTATTATTAATAATAAATTCTAACTTAAATATATTATTTTTATCTATTTTTCTATTTTTAAAAAATAGATAAAGGAAATGGGACCTTTTTTTTGATTTTTTTTTTTTCATTTATCTATTTTTCTATTTTTTTTTATCTATTTTTCTATTTTTTAAAAATAGATAAATGAAATAGATAAAGAATGAAACATAATTAAACAGCACATTTATAATTTATGTATCAATTTTACCCCATCCGCACCCCCTATAGCTGAGACCCTGTGCTATCTTATTATGTTACAAAAAATAGATAAATAAGATAAAATAATTAAGTGAAACCTATTATTAATTTAATTCCATTACCTTCTTTCTTAGTTATAAACCGTTTATATCGCGAAGGATCGGTTTGTCTAAATCTATAAAAATCTTCAGTTTGTCTAAATCTTCTTTTATAACCTTTTGATTTAAGCCACACTTTAGCTTTCTTTAAAGTCCATTTAGATCGATCAAATATAACACTTTGAATTTCCGAAGCCATTTTAATATATTTTACTTATTAAAAAAAATAGATAAAACAATAGTTAGAATTTATTAATATTTAAATTCTCTCTTAAACTGTTCCGACGCAGATATTACCATCAGCTGTAATACAGAATTTGCGAAGAATATTAGAATAACATGAAACTATCACAGAACTTGAATTCCATCCTCTATTTCCTGGAGTAGTTAAAGCCGTAGTAAATGTAGGAGCAACTGAACTTGAATCTAATAATGAAAAGCTTAAAACGTTAATTGACGCAGCAGTAACATTTTCTGCGAAATCTCGTCCATATTGAGCTCCAGTAAACGTAAAAGTAACTGTTGAACCAGTTAAAGGCCCTGATACAGTTATAGAATTAGTACTATTATCATCTCCTAAATTTTGGATTACTGTATTTAAAGCTGTTTCAATATCAGCTGCAGTCGCATTATAGGCTAATGATGTAGTCATTCCCATCTCTCTTGATATAGGAGATTGTAATTGAATAGCATAATAACCAGAAGCTACTGTAACTGATGGTGTTACAGTAATAAGTGGTTCTGATAATGAAGATCCTGCTGCTGTAATACCTATCTGATTGAATCCATCTTGAGGTAAAGCTCCATCTAAAACCCCTTTCTTTAAGGCCCAACCAGCTGCTCCATAGATAATTGGAACTGATGGAACCATTTTATGATAAAAGTTATCATAATGTTGAGCACTATAAATATCTCTCAAAGCATCAACTTGAAGAGGTGATCCACCATTAATATTCTGACCTTGAGCGTTATATACCTGAATTTGAGCTCCATAGCCTAAAGGTAAGAAATTTCTATAAGCGCCGTTAGCTTTAGCTGTTGATGTTTGAAAGTATAAATCATCTTCAACATCATATCCATTGAAATTCTGAAGTAAAAGCCTATATTCAGAACTTGATATAGTTTGAGTAGTTGCAATATATGATAGATAATCTACGAATTGATAAGCGCGCGCCTTTCGAGGTTCTTTTCTATATGGTGTTTCAGTAGTTTGAACCTTAACTTGAATTTGAGAACAATTGATGTTTCCTGACCCAGATTCTATAATATTTCCAGTTAAATAAAGTCGTAAGATAATATAACCATTCCAATCAGCTAAAATGCCTTGATTCTGAGAAAAGATATCACCCATCAAATAGATATAAAATTGACGCTTTTTACTTGCGGGAATAGTAGTATTTGGATGTGGTTTCCATGTATCAGAGTTAATACCATGAAGTGGTAAAATCTTCTTAGCTTGTTCGTTTGATAGTAAACTAAGGTTTTTAAAGATATTAATATTATACAGAGTTTGAATCAAATCATTGCTCATTGATCTATATTCGATACGATCAACAAAGAATGGTGATGGAGTAATATTTACAGAATTTGAAGTACTGCTATTATTGATATCAAATTGAATATAAAGATCATAAAACTTCTTACCAGGAGTAGAAAATATATGAAAATCTAATTGTGATTGAACTGCAGTACTTTCGAAACAATTGGAATTTAAAGTGGTATTTGGTTGAAATACGATTTCTTGATTCCAATAATTCTTTCGTTGAGTTTGAATTTCACTTAAAGCTGCTTTTCCACCGTACATCTTATGTTTTATATTATGTGCTCACGATTAACGAACTTTTAAATATTAATATAATTTCTTTATTAAAAAAAAATAATATATATAATCCAAAATATAATAATAAATTCTATCTTAGTATGCGGATTTTTTAAAAAACAAGAAATATAATGTTACTAATACTGCTCCACCTATAACTATTGGAGTTAGATTTGTTTCGTTATTATTTGATAACCAAGGCATATCTACTTTTAACGTTCCTTTAATTCTATCAGCTGGAGGTACTATAAGTGTTTTATTTTCTATTTGATCCATACTCATTCTATGTCCTTCATAAGGAGTTCCAACCCATTTATCAGTATTTTGCTGAGGACTATACTTTGGATTTATTGTTGTACTATATGTAGTTTCTTTATAAACTGTTTTAGGTTGATACATATTCATTCC
The DNA here is from genome assembly GCA_964641875.1 of Candidatus Woesearchaeota archaeon. Lineage (GTDB taxonomy): Archaea > Nanobdellota > Nanobdellia > Parvarchaeales > Parvarchaeaceae > Parvarchaeum. The sequence goes on from CAZXLU010000111.1 coordinate 4,624, forward strand.
AATTCCTTCTTCTATTGGAGGTGGAATATTATTATATTGATTTCTAATCATCCCACCATTTGGATTTACTTGATTTGAAACCTTCAGCATTTTTATTTAAAATAATACTCATTCATTGTTTTTTTTAAATATAAAAATACTATTAATGAATAAATATCTTTTAGTATGAATTTTAATTATTTAATTATATCATCAAAAGCTCGATCATCAGCTTTTCCTAATTCGAATAGTTTCTCTATTTCACTACCTCAACCTGTTCTATTTGATGAAGTTCAATTAATATCTGCTCAAGTACCATATACTTATTATAATGTTAATTCAAGCGATACTTTAGTTGTAGAATGGAATAGTGTTCAAACAGCGATTAACATAGCTGGGGGTAATTATAGTTTAACTCAATTAGCTTCAGCACTTCAAACTCAAATACAATCTACTATAAATTCTAACATAACTGTAACCTTTAGTGTTCAACAGTTTACTTTCGTTTTTAATTTCGCGAATGCTTCACCTAATCAAGGATCGCTTATATTATCTAAATCTACTCAATCATTATGT
>CAZXLU010000112.1:0-5127 GCA_964641875.1 Candidatus Woesearchaeota archaeon
GAAATCAGGAATTTCTTTTTGGTCTCTTTTAATTCTAGGACCCACCAATTCATTTCAAGAATGCGCTTATGGACCCATGGAAGATTAACAAGTTCACGAAGATGTGATATGCCAAAATTTTGAACAAATCTCGGAAAATTCGACTCCATCCAATCTTGCAAAGTGTTTGGGTCACCAAATTCTTTCACCCGATCATAATATTCGGGATGCATGGATATTTGATGTGTGAGAATCCTTGTTCCTTCATCCCTCATATATCGAATTGTTTCCGGATCACGGGTATGAAGGGCCATCATATAGCGAACCCAATGGGATCGCTCATCCTTTGTAAGACTCCTTTCGGCCGCCCCAACCATCTTTCTATAAATTATTGCTGCCGTTGAGTCCAAGGGCGATAAGAATTCGGATTCCAAAAAAGACTTTTCCTGTGAAAGTGAGCTTTCTATCGAGTAGAGGTCAGGTTCATAGGCTGTATGCTTTGGAGAAATCCATTCTGCTTTCAAATTTTTCCGTACCCATTTGTAGGAACAAATTTTTCTGTCTGGGTTCTTCCAGGAAGACAGATGGAATTGAGGAATGTAGTGATGGTTTTTGGGATTAGACATTATTCGCTCGATCAGAATTCTATTTCATGAGTCCAGATAATCGGTGGCACTTGGCTTGATCATGTTGGATAGTCCGTTGTCGGCAAATGAGGTCCGAAGTACCCGATTAAGACCACAGACGAACCATCCTGAGATTTTTGTTCGAAGCGGAAATATAACCGGTAACACCCACTTCCCGTCAGTTTGGTATGGTTGCTCCATCTTTCTGTTTTAAACCCATCGGGAACAGGAAAGTCTCTCTTCGGCCCATATTCCGGATGATTCAAAGTGGAACTAGACTCAGAACTCCACGTCAAGCCGCCTGGAGAAAAACTGCCGGACCGCCATTCTCTTGCTTCCTTATCGAGAACGTAAAGGTGTCTGAGGAGTTGTGGGAAAAACGGTTCGGAACCAATGAGAACTCGGACCTGTTCAATGGCTTTCTCACCGAATCGGAGTCGAGGAAAAACCTCTGTGGCTCGTTCTATCAGCGTTACACCGTTCTCTATAGACTTCTTGACCCGTTCGATTATCCATAATCGGTGTGTTTCGACATCTCTTGGAACCGCAAAACATCGGATCGATTTTTCTTCCTCAAAAAAAGTTTCTCCGTTGGTTCTGGTCAGAGACACATCGACGGTTCCAGCCGAGATGTCCGATTCCGAACAACTTCCGAATAGAACGGCGATGCTGTCGTTGATCGCCGCAAGTGCGAGCCCGAATACCGTCTTTCCTTCCACCTTTCCCTCGACCGCCATTCCGCCTTCGGCGAGTGAAAAAAGCCCATCTGCACCATCTATGAAGGGTTGTTTGCCGAGACGGCTTGCCACAAACTGTCTAGCATCTCGGTCTGTTCTATGGTCGAAAAACCAAACCCGCAAGCCTTTGCCATCCCCGATGTCACGATCAACTGCGTCTCTAACCGACCTGAGAACACGGGGTACTCCCAAATCGTCCAACCCTTTCAGAGTGCAAGCGAGAGTTCGGATTCTCGTTCCAGGCTCTACCGAGCGACACGGTACGAGGCTGGTTTCATCGAGAATCGGCTCCATATCGGTCCTCACAAAAGTCTCGAGAGAGCGATATCGAATTGATCAAAAAAACCTTCCGGCCAAGCATCTATTCTCCCGTCTTTGTCCATTTCGGGAGAAATATGAGAGACATCCCCATCCCCTTCACCGAGTGAGGGGGAAAAAAAGTGGATGGCTATATCCTGGTTCTGGATTACCCCTTTTTTGACAGAGAGACGGATCCCGTTTAAAACGTGGTCCGAATGGGTCTCCACTATGACTTGGACCCCGCTGGAAGCAACGAGGGCGATGAACGATCCAATTTCCTGTTGGCCCCGGGGATGGAGATGGATCTCCGGGTTTTCGATGAGGATAAGGGAGCCACGTTTTGCGGAGAGCAAGGAAACGATGATCGGAAGCAGCTGGGTGAGCCCGAAGCCAACGTTCTGTGGCCTATGAAAATCATCGTTTGGGTTCGAGCGAAGTCGTAGAGTGACGGCGCTCGCCCCGTCCACGGGAGACACGGCCAAGTCGGATCCTGGGAAGAACTCCCGCATTCTCTCCCGGACCTGGTTTTGCAGGGTGGCGGGGGTGCCAGGAACGCAGCGAGCTTCGTCAACCTCGTCCATCGATCGCCAAAACAACGACCCAGCAGCCAACTCTCCGTAATGCCCAACTTTCAAATGACTCTCTAAGTCGTGGAGAGGCAAAATTTCACGTGGTCCCAAGCGTTCAGCCGAAATCCAGTCGAGATTCCGTACAGAGGCGATCACCCCCGATGTAAGATATTCGTAGTCCGGCAACAAAAAACGGATCTCTTTGTCCTGTGTTTTCCCCAACCTACTTCTCTGTAGTTTGAGTGTCTTTCCATCCTTCGAAACTCCTATCAGGGTTGCGATCGTAGACCGGCGGTCTTCCGCGCTAAAGGTCCATACGATCTGTTCCTTATCCGATGAAAGACCAATTTTTATCTTTTTGCTGGAAGCCCTCCTATTGAGGATGTCCGAAAACGTCCCGAGAGCCAGATCCGGCCCTTCAAGCAAAAGCCCTTTCCCCCACTCTCTTTCGTTCATCGTTTGGGATAGAAGGACCAAGGCCTGAAGGACGGAAGATTTTCCACCACCGTTTAGCCCCGAAAGAAGGGTCAACGGTTTCAGAGAAACCTCTAATTCCTGGAAACACTTGAAATTCGAGATCTCGATTTTACGGAGCATCGAACACCTCCGAAAACATGTCAGTCGCCATCGTAAACCTTGTCCGTACTTCTTTCAGGGCATTGGTGCCGTAGGTGATGGAGCGGACGAACCTCTCGTTCTCCAAGAGATGATAAAAATATTTTCTCAAACTTTCAGCCTTGTCCGTCACGATTCGTTCATCGACATTCGATAGTCCCGTAACCATGACATCGAATAGTGACGCGTTGATCAGAGTGCGCGGTTGGTCTTCGTTTCTGTGTTTCCGAAAAGCGTGTTTTCCGAAAACAAGAAGGTTGTTTTTGAGACCACGCCGAAATTTCTCGCTAAGTTCTCGATGAGCATTTTCTTCTAGTTTCGCGAGGGCGAGTAGCCCTGACGCCAACCATTCGTCCATGTCGCCTTTGTACTCTTCGTGATCCAACAGGGAGAAGGAACAGAACCGGTTAACGAACTCCCTATCCTTCATTCTTTTCGGATCGAGGCTTCCTCCTGTGGCTTGTATGAAAAGTGGGTTTTCTGCCTCCATCTTTAAAAATCTGGTAGCGGGTCCGTTATAAAGGGCGTTTCGCATCTGCTGTCGGGTGAGGACTTCTCCCCCGTTTACCCGTTCGAAAATGTCTAACCGAGCTCTTTCTGGAACAGAGTGGTCGATGATATAAAAGTGGAGCTGGCAATCTTCGACCCTGTTTTGAAGCCATGGATCAAGCTTTTGGAAAATTTTTCCGTGGAGTTCTTTCCTTTCCTTCAGTTTTAAGGTCAATTTTCCAGAAAAAAACCTCGAAAGAGTGGTAAGTCTCTGTTGCCCATCGACGACAACCAAACGACCTTCCGAGTCCTCAGCAACGTAAAAAACAGGTAACGGGATCCGCATCAAAATCGACTCGATCAGCCGACTTTGTTTCTGAGAGTCCCACACGAACCCCCTTTGGAAATCCGGGTCGAGAACGAAGCGCCCCTGTTCGACCCGCCTCACAACGTCTTGGGCGGTCCGCCTCTCATCACGGATCGCCAAGGCATCGAGGGGATAGTCTTTCCACCCTCCCGGGGTTGGAGGCTCTTCTCCTTCGACAGGTTCGTTTTCCTTTTTTTCATTAGCGTTCTCGGACATCAAGTTTCTCCGATTTATTCTAGATTCAAAAACTACGTGTTTTCTCTTGGTCCGTGGGGACAGGAAGAGAAACTATCACCGTAATCTGAAGGTAAACATCAGTGGCGTGTTAGATAGGTTCCGATCAGGTGTCATCCATGTTCTTGTCCGACCCCGATTTTTTTACACCATGTCTCAATCGGGCATTTTCCGCATTTCGGTTTTCTCGCCGTACACACTTTACGCCCTAAAGAGACGAAATTCACGTGGAGAGAAAACATTAGTTCGGGAGGGATCCTGGACTGGAGCCTGTCCATGTCCCTCGTGGAACAGTGCCCGTCCTTATGTGTTTTTCGGACCCACCCCAGGCGCAACGCGATCCTCCAACAATGGGTATCGACAGGAAACACTTTGCGCCCCAAGCTGTACATCAGGACGCAACGGGCGGTTTTGGTCCCGACTCCTGATAAAGACGTGAGAAATGTTTCTGCCTCCTCGTCAGTCATCCACCGCAAAGGGTCGAGAGTCGGGCAGGAAAAACGTGAAACAACTTCTATGACTAAGGTTTCTATCGCTTTAGACTTCGTCTTCGAGAGTCCCCCTTGCGCGATTGAACGCTCGATCTTTTCCGTAGCCGCTCCGACTAGACTCTCTTTTGTCGGGAAGGCCTTTTTAAGTTCCCGGAAGGATTTCAGGTAGCTCGGCTCGGAAGTTTTCGTGCTCAACATGATAAACAAAAGCTCGTCAAAAGGGTCTTCGAGATTGTAGTGGGCGAAGTCGCGAAAAACCTTTTTCAACTCTCTAGCGACTATACTCACATTTTTGGGAAACCGCTTATTCGAATGACCCGCTCCGATCATGTTTTTACCGACAAGCGTTCGGCTCTTTCCGGCCAAGGTAGTCGGTCATCGTAAGGTATCAATTCTATATTGATCGATGAGAGCAGATCCCCGTAATATTCGATCTCGCCGAACTTTGGTGGAACCTCTATCAGAACACATTTCCTATCGATCTTTTCTCCCGATTTTTCGAAATGGAAGGCGTATTCCGCGACCTGAGTGGCTCCGCGTAGGACCTGCTCTCGGAAATTGGTCGTATTGGCACTCTTGATTTCTACCAAAACCAGACCGTCTTTACATTCTAAAGACAGATCGATGTTTCTGTTGAAACGGGGGAGAGCCCCCCGATTTTTAAAATATTTGTAGCAGTCCGAAAGGATTTCTTGATGGCGCCTCTCCGCCTTTTCCGTT
>CAZXLU010000113.1:0-5062 GCA_964641875.1 Candidatus Woesearchaeota archaeon
CAGCAAGCAATGTCTTCTTTAGTGAATAAATGGGCCCTGCAACAACGGTTAGACCCTTCTCAAGATTGTTTGATCCTGACGCACACGAACAATAAGGTTGAAACCTTCAATAAAGCGATTCATGAGTATCGTCATCAACAAGGACAATTGGGAGATACAGAGTACGACTGCTTAACCAAAAGAGGTGACACCTGGTCACGCATCAACGTTAGTGTTGGGGATCGTTTACAATTGACACAAACCGATAAAGAGCTTGGTTTATGTAATGGAATGAGGGGAACTTTAACTGATGTCAAAGAGAAAAATAAGAGCTATACGTTCACGCTACAACAGGATAACGGACAAACGGTTTCTTTTAATCCAGAGTCCTTCCATGGATTTACCTTAGGCTATGCCAGTACGGTTTATAAAGCTCAAGGAAAAACCTTGCCCAGTGTTCTGATTTACCATGATGGTCAAAGTTCTAAGTCTTTGAGTTATGTGGGTCTAACGCGTCATCAACAGGATGTTCATCTGTTTGTTTCCGAAGAAAAAACGTCAGATTGGAGAGAATTGATCAGACAGATGAGTCAGGAAGAGAATAAACAAGCTTCTTTGTTTTATACAACGCCTCAAGAGATACAAGAAGCAAAGGAACAATTAAGAGAAAATTTAGAGAAAGCACATCAGCGGTACATAGAAGGTAGTTTTTCTTATTTCATGAAGCATACCTTGAAAGATACTGTTGTGGAGTGGGCAGGAGAAATGACAACCCGTGTTCGTGATCATTTCTATCGAAATGATGCTTTTTATACACCGAAAGAAGAAAGGGTTATGCCCATAGACCCCAATCTTCAAAGACAGGTAGTCAGACAGATTGTTGAAAGAACAGAAGAGAGAGAAGCAGATCATGATTTGACCTGTCAAGGGCTCCTTTATCCTTCTCAGTCTATTCAGAATCAACATGGAGGCTCAAAGGTTTGTCGGTATGGCCATGATATTCCTGAATCCATTCGAAAACAAGAGAATCCCGAGAAAGCTTTGACAGCTTTTTTGGCTGAGCAAGTTTCTCCCTTAATGAAGAAATATCACCTAGAGAAACCGGAATCTATGCCTTTTGACGTTTTTGCCCATCGGGTAGCCGAAACCTATCAAGAGCTTCAAAAGATTGATCCTCCTTCATATCCGAATCGTCTTGATCCTGGTTTATTGATGAGGTGTGCTTACATCCATGAGCATATTTATCAAACGGCTGAATCGGTGATGAAATACGCCGATAAAGACTTAACTCAATTAACCCAACAAGAACAGCACAGCATTATCCGAACAGTTTTGATTGAATCCAATCTATGGTACAAAGAAGCACAAAATGATCCAGAAAGAGCATCCAGAAGACAGCACCATTATTGTGATCAAGCGAGAGAAATAGACACCAAACGATCTGAGGCGATCAAACAGGATCACCGGATGGAAAACTTCTTTCAAAAAATCGATCTTTCTTGCACTCCTTCTATGCAAACACTTTGTCAACAAAGTCTTCAGCAGCAACAGAACTTTAAGACTCTTGAACATCAGAGAGAACTGACTCGAGAAATGAGCAGAGGTTATGAGTTGTCTTTGTAGAACTGAACTCTTCAGAATGTTTGATTTTTGACACACGACATTGTTCGTAGTTTTTCAACTTTCTATTTTGTTTCTTTTGGTGTACTGGTAGTAAAGTTGCATGTATTTTAGCCGGAAAGAAATGAAGTTTAAAGGTTAGAAAGCCAAGATTAAGGAAAATTGTTATGCTTAAAAATTACTTACGCGTATTATTCATTGGCGGATTTGCTTTAACATGTTTGGCTATAAATAATGGTCACGCTGGCCTGGACGAAGACCTAGAAATGTTTGCAAGTGTGGTAGGTCATCACCAACCAAATTGTGGCCCACACACAGATTGTGAACGTTATCCTCTCCTAACACATTTTGAAAACTTCAAAAAAGACAGGGGAAGTTTTGCAGCATGGTATCATTGGGGCTCAAGCAATAGTCATAATACTCCTGTTGAAATAATGACTTTCCCTTGTGCAGCTTGCGGAGATGCTGTAAAGGGAGCACGTGAAGCTTTGTGTTATAGTAATTATAGTGGAATTCGACATCTAGTGGATAATATACAGGCTCTTCGCACCGGAAGGCTTCCCGATAACAAATGGGACAGTTTTCTTGCAAAATGTATTACTCAGCTTCAGTAAAGTTCCTACACGCAGATTACAGAGTTTTAAGAGAGTTGGTGGATGTAAGACGGTTTATACATAGAAACAAACGGAGAGTTAACATCATGAACAAAAATCTCAAAATTTTAATCTCATCTTCCTTAATAGCCTTAAGTTTTTCAGTTGTTCCCGTGCACTATTCGTATGCTGCAACCGCAGCAGAGGATCAATCAAGTGCAAAACCCAAACCAAAAGTTACAGTCTTTCTACCGAATGGTGAGGCAATAACACTTGCTCTTGAAGACCTGAAAAAACCTTTATCAAGTTTGAGAAGCCATCCTGTTCTTCAAGCGGAAGAAATCGAAGATGATCTTTTTCAATATGGTGAAAGTGGGGGTCGTATTGCTAAATTACAAGAGAATGAGTTTACAATCGAAGAAATATTATACGGTAATGGAACAATTAAAACATTAAGTTTTCTTAAGAGAGCTGCCTCTTCAGGTAGTCTCCCAGAAGACCTAAAACCGGACGCAAAAAAGCACGCACAAGAGGCAAAGTTTACATTGCAAGCACAGTCTTTGGATCCGGGTGAATCTCCTCTAGGAAAAGGAACGGGTACCGCAAAAACGGCCGAGATGAGTCATTATCAAGACCTTTCCCCAGAGCAGCGTAAAGCTCTTCATGAAAGGCTTTGTCTAATGAATGGTATGAAATTAACTCTGGAAGGATTAAACCGATCTTTTAGACCAAGTGTCACTTGGGAAACAGAACCAGATTTTAAGATTCCCGATGGGACAGCTTCAGGAGAAGGCCATTATTCTATTTCCAGATCAATGCGTGAAATTAGAAAATCATCGTCCGGAAAATACTCTGGAGGTTTAAGTTTTCTTGGTTTTGGTGTTGATTCAGAATATCAAACCAATCAAGAGTCTTTGAAGAGAAAACAGAAGACGAAGATATACTTATTTCGTGTCGATAGAGTTCCAAAAATTGAGCTGTCTATTCGACTAGAACACGTTAAAGTATCTAGTGAACTTGGAAACAAGATAAGGGAAGCTATTCAGACTCAAGGTAAGCCCCTTGAAAATTTGATTGAAGTTTTTAAAGAATGGGGATTTTGCGTTCCAACGAAATTTGTTCTTGGCGGCAGTCAGAATTTTGAAGAAGAGAAAGAAGTTCAATCTGAAGAGATCGCCAATAGTGACAGCACACAATTTTCTGCAGCTGTCGGAGCGTTTTTAAATGGTTTGTCCGCAAAAGCCAGAGGAGCACAGACTTCGGCAATTAGTGAAGTCAATGCTACTGCAAGTATGAATCATAAAATCAGGTATACGGTGACCGGTGGTGACCCTGGACTCAAGAATAATGTTGAAGAATGGACGGCAAGCTTAGGGTTATATGAAAAGTGGGGAGTAATTGATTGCGGAGATTTTATTCCCATTATTGATTTCCTAGATACTGGATTACGAGATCAGTGTCGTCAAGTGATGAGTCAATATTGGACGGGTCATTGGGTTCGTGATTTGGAAAATAGAAATATTTCACTTCCGGCATTGCAAATGGTCCTTCAAAAAATTGAACAGCCAAGAAGGATTTATAATCTCACTCCGCCAGAAGAAATAATCTATCAAAGATTTTTAAGAGGCGTTTTAATTTACAAAAAAGATCAACCAGACGAGGCAAAATTACCGATTGCTAATTTAGCAAAACCAGTAGAGGGAACCTTTGATTTATCGGGTTGTGGTGAGACAGGAAACTACATCGAGGTTCATACAGGTCATTATACAGAAGATCGCAAAAAACAGATAAGAGAAGATCGTATAAGAAGAAAATCTCGTCCACAACCCGAAGGTGGTAACCCAAACATTAATGTCAAACATGTTGACATATGGTTATCCCCCCGATTTTTAATTGAAAAAAATTTGGCATCTGTGACTCATTTTAGCAGTATTATGGATCACTGGGATCGAGAGAACGCACCGGTTGGTTTGTTTTGGACTTGGAGTGAATGGGATAATTTAAGTTGGTTTGATTATTTAACTTCGGTTTCTATGGAGGCGATGGGTACTGATAGTTTGCCGGTAAAATATGAAAAAGCCTGGCAGTCTCACACAGGGCGCGGCGTGGCTGGAGCTGCCGAGGACCCAGATGAGGCGTGCGGCGGGCGCTCTGCGTATTGGCGCTCCTTGGCGGTTCACATTTCATTTGTGAACTAAAATAGGATTAGCGAGATACCCCAGACGACGAGATCGTCTGGGCGCCCATGCTCCAACATGAAAAAAGAGAGGGCAGAAAAGCTTGGACACAGGTCTCAAACTCTTTAATCGTCGATAATCCTAATTTTAGCCAGCACGCCCATTGGTCGATGTACCGCCGCAGCCGCTTCAACAAATCAGGTTGCAGGTTTGATCGAGACAACAGCGACAGGACAAGATTTTTGAAATCTTCATCGCAGGGAGCTTCTTCATCAACTTGATATAATGATATATCTCGCTCATGTATCGTTTTTTTATACCGACGAGATACGATTTTTGTTGTTTGCGGGCACTCATAAAGCAGGGTGGCACGTTCGTGAAAACGCCTGATGGTTTCTTTGGATGGAAGTATTTTTTGGTAGTCAAAGTAATACGCTAAAAAGTTAAAGCCACGGTCTATCTTTCCGATAAAGGTTTTCATCGGGTGTAGTTCCAGTTTCAGAGACTGAATGATCTGATGGGTTAATTTAATAACCTTACGCAGAGCAGTTTTGCTTTTGGTCAGAACAACCCAGTCATCCATAAACCGGGCATAAAACACATCGTTGATTTTTCCTATGGCTTGATCGAGAGGAATTAAGGCGATAGCCCCCAGTAAGGGAGATAAAGGAGACCCCATCGGGATACCTTTTT
>CAZXLU010000114.1:0-5027 GCA_964641875.1 Candidatus Woesearchaeota archaeon
CGGCATAGGCGGCGGCATGGGCGGCGGCATAGGCGGCGGCACGGGCGGCGGCATGGGCGGCATCGGCGGCGGCATAGGCGGCGGCGGAGGCGGCATGGGCGGCGGCATAGGCGGCATCGGCGGCGGCGGAGGTGGCACGGGCGGTATCGGCGCATGGATTGTCAATATACGCCTTGGCGGAAGCAATTGCCTTTTTTGGTCTGTCATCATTATAATTCTCTTCATAAATGAATAAAACCGTTTCGGCGGCATGGACAGCATACCGCGCTTTATCGATTTTTTTAAGCGCATAGGCAACTAACCAATTTGCCCAATCCAATTTATTTGCCTCAATTAATTTCTCGGCAAATTCATCGACCGTCAAGTTAAATAACCCTTCCTGCTCGCAAAACTCGATGCCTTCCGAGCAGGCATTATTTTCAAGCAGCCATTTTTTTGTTATTTTTTCCATTTTTTCTCCTTGCCGCTTATGCGGACTTTTAAACTAAAAATTAATTAAATTAAATTAATATTTATTTCATTTCTTATTTATATAATATCACAATAAAATAACAAGTCAAGAAAAAAACGACAAGTCATTTTTGATATAACGGTTTTTTTTAAAATTTTTTGATATAATGCTTGACATAATATATTTTTTATGATATATGTATATATGTATATATGTCATAAAAGTTCTGAAAAAGGAGGAAAAATGGCAGAAGAAAAAATAATAACATGGAACATGATAAATTGGGTTACCGTCGTGGCTATGGTAGTCACGATGGGGATAGCGGCATGGATAATTTTAGCGATTTTTAAAAAAATTATGCCCACGACTTCGGCTCAAACGGGAGGCGCATAATGGAAATTACGAAATATATTCCGCTTAATTTTGGTTTAATGAAGCAGTGGCAAAACTGGGCATTCATAGGATTAATGGTCATTATAGCGATGTTCGGTTTTGATATTATTTTATCAGTTTTATTTAATCATATACATAATTCAAATAATAATACTTTATAACTTAAAAACAAGAAAAAGGAGGAAAAATGGCTTCTCAAGCAGCAACAGCAGCACAATTAAATGTAGCAGCAAGAAATGCTGTTTTATCTCGCGCCGTCGAGGTAACGCAGTTGCAACCGAACGCAATAACATGGAATCCCTCAACATCGGGAAATTATACGCAAGTTTTAAAACCTTCGATGGTCGGTCTTATTACAGATTTTTGGATCAAAGTTTCGGCGACTATCAACAATTCATCGACGACGGCGGGGACGGCAACAACTCTGGGTCTCGCAAATCTCATCAGTAACATTACTTTAATCGATGTTCAAAATTTTGAACGAATCAATACCTCAGGTTTACATATTGCTTATATAGAAGATTTGCGTCAGAGAAAACCAACCGGGCAAACTTATTCTATCGCAAATGCCACGGGAGATCAATCGCCGGTGGGTTATGGCAATAATTATGCAAAAGATGTCTTGCCGACATCGCTTGCGGCATCGGGAAATACGACGGTAGTACAATATTTGCGCATTCCTTTAAGGTACGACAATATGACTCTGCGCGGCGCGCTTTACGCACAAGTTATAAATCAAACTGCTTCGTTGCAGGTTACACTTAATAGTAATATAGCAACGACTGGCACAAACCCAATGGCGGTTTATAACGGTTCTGGGGCGGCTGGTACGATAACATCTGCTACCATCGAACTTTATCAAACTTATTTAGATCAACTTCCCGTCGATGCCGCAGGAAATCCAATTTTGCCCCTCGGCGATTTAGGAATTATATATGAATTCAAAAAAACGACATATTCATCGCTGGCGGCGGGCGTGGATGCTATAATTCCTTACCAGTCCAACCGAACATTTTTATCTACATTGATGTTATACAACAATGGCGGAACTTTAAACGCAGGCTCCGATATTAATTATTTCAAACTCAAAAATGCTAATAGCTATACATATCAATATGTTCAACCAGAATTTTTATCGATGAAAGTTTCACGGAATATGGGTTTGGATTTACCAGCAGGCGTGTATATGATGAGCCATAGGCAACAACCGATTGCGACAAATGTTTCAGGCAATATAGCCTTGTATTTCAACCCTTCGACCGTAAATGCAAACGCATTGTTTAATGTATATTATGAAGATACGGCTATTGAATCGATTTTATCTAACAGCCCGTCAATTGCTAATCAGGCTGCTTAAAATTAACTTTTTCGTTCGCCCCGTTTACGCGGGGCAACGGAGGTTTTAAATGTCTATTTTTAAAAATATTGAAGATTGGTATAAAGAACCATTTAAAGAAAATATGAACATCTGGCACTGGTTTTTGTTCGCGGGATTGATCATAACTTTTGCAGTTTTTTGGTTTTTAATAGTAAACTTTTTGGAGGAAATTTAAATGAAATGGTGGGGATTCGTTATAGTTTTTATCGCGCTTTTATCGGGATACTATTTGGGGCATAAAGGGATAGGATCTGAATTTATGTCTAAAATTCCCGGATTTTAATAAATAGCTCAAAAAAAAATGAATTGGACTAAAACTCTATTTACATTATTATTCATAGGATTTGCGATATATCTTCTCGCAGCAGGACGAATGCAAATTTTATTAGTAAAAATTCTGGGGTTTTAACATGCCGATTATTTTGATAATTATAGGAATAATACTTGTTATAGCAGGTTGGCGCGGGACAGAAGGTCAATTGTGGAATTTAATAGTCGAAGCTTTGTTTCCTAAATCTGCAAAAAATAACTTTTTAATCTGGGCGGCGGCAATATTTTTTATAGGATTATTTGGTTATATCGAAAAAATAAGACCAGTTATAGTTGCTTTCATAATACTGGTATATATAGTTATGATAATTGCGTTGAACAAAACAGGAGCATTATCTAATATTTTAAATCTAAATCAATTTAATATTAATAATTCAAATCAAACAAGCGTAAATTCAGCATTACAAGAAGGTCAAAATCTATTAAATCAAGCTTTAAAGCCGTAAGGAGTAAAATTATGAGTGAATTATTAAAAAGTATAGTGACGATAGCAACCGCGATAATCGGCATAGCTATTTTGGCGGTGTTGGTATCGCCAAGTGCGCAGACTACAAATGTTATCGGTGCATTAGGACAAACTTTTACGCAATCTATTAGCGCCGCGGAAGCGCCCGTTGAAGGCGGCGGCGGTATGATGAATTTTTATACTCCGCCGGTAGGTTAATAAGAAAAAAGGAGATAAAATGTTTCCGTTTAAAATCTGGCAGACGCCTTATGTTTCCGACCGACAAGGCAATTTTAATGTTAGTTCGATATATAACGATCCCGTGCAGAATTTAACCGGGGCGGGTTCTATTCCGCTGCGGCCTTTTACGGGAGCGAAAGAAAAACCGACGCCGGTATTTTCGAGTTTCACGGGAGTGGTCGTCACATCGGTTAGCGGGGCGGGTTCGGCTGCTCCACTTTTTAAATTATACAATCCATTGAACGCAGAAATTTATAATCAATCGCCGGCGGGGGGTTAAAATGGAATGGCTTAAAAAACACTGGTATATACCCGTAGCCGCCGTTGTTGGAATAATATTAATTTATCTCATATATAAATCTAAATCAGCGGTGCAACCAGCGGTGCAACCGGCAGGCGTTTTAATGGAAACTGTCGCTCCAACGGCGACCGCTCCGACAGCGGCAGTTTCAAATATCGCGCCGCTTGTCATGGCTCCAAATATCGCGAATCCGGGTACTATGTTGTCATTAGTGCCTAGCAGTTATCCCATCCCGACGACTCAAATGTTGACCCAAATCAATGAAAACAATATGGCCTTTTCGGCGCAGAATGAGCAGGAAAATACGCAGTATGTTCAAAATTTATTGCAAGAACAAATGAAAACCGAGCAAAATAATTTAATGTATAATTTTATGAATAAAATGCTATGATAAACTGGATAAAAAAACACCCTTATATGACTGCGATAATAGTCCTTGTCGGCGGAATAGTTTTTTATTTAATTTATACCAGTTCGGCAAAAAAAGCCGCCGGCCAGACATCTGCGGCGCAGACGGGAGGCGTAGTTATGGGGGGAACTCCTGCAAATTCTCAAGCAGCTTATGCGGCGCAGGCAAGCGAAGCGCAGACGCAGGCACAGCTGCAGGCTCTTCAATCTAAATATTCAACGAGTTTAAATGCTTTGACGAATCAATTAAATGCGACTGTTCAAGAGCAACAAAATGCCGAAACATCAGCTCAAAATTTAGCTTATCTCAATAATACCGCACAGGAAGCTTTAACTCAAATTCAAGGAGGAGTAAGCGAAGCTAATACTTTAACGCAGGCGCAGGCGCAGGAATATCAAAGCAATCAAGCGGCTTATGCGCAGACGCAGACTGCATTTTATCAGACACAAGCACAGCAGTCGATTGCGCAGGGAAATCTTGCAGAACAAAACGCGATAGCGACGCAAATGGGAAATTATGCAGCAAGTTACGCAGGCTGTCCCGCCGGCGATTTATTATGTCAACAAGCGGCGGCATCTGCAAATCCGTTGGGGGTTTATGGCGCTACGCAGCAGACCACGCAGGATGTTTCACATGTAGCCGCGCCGTTATATATTCCAAATGCTATTCCACAATATCAAACGCCTAACGATGCGGCGGCGTTTCCAAATAGTGCAAATTCTTTTAATTCAAACCCATTTGGAACTTTTGCATAGGAGACAAAAAATGAGCACAGAAGAAGATATTTTACAAGAAGTCGCAAATAACAGCGGTTATGGAGTTCAACAAATATTAACAGGAACGGGTCAATCTTTATTGAATATGCCGAGCACTGCTACTGCGCCCCAAACAAATTATTTAACTCCTCCGAATGCAACTGAAATGATGAAATATGCGCAATTGGCGCAATTTAGCGGATATAGCGCAAATATTGTACGACAAGTTGGAAACACAAAATATGTTTGGAGATATCCTGCACCCTTCTATCAAGGAGCAATGCCGCTTAATCAGATTTTAAGCGATATAAAAAAAGGAAAATGG
>CAZXLU010000115.1:0-5024 GCA_964641875.1 Candidatus Woesearchaeota archaeon
TGTCAGTATCCAATCATAGAATTCCTTGATATTCTCGTATTCAAGGTATGAATCCTTATCGGTGCCTAATACCGATACCTCGTCAAGATTGTTTGATTCCTTGCCTATGTATCGTATCTTGTTAATGACCATATGTTTCCTATGGGCAATGCTGTTTATGTAATCGAATTTGTTATCGTTGTGCCTGATATACCGAATCAGCACATCTTGAAGTGATTTCCAGTATGCAGTTGGTGGAAAAGGCAATTCATAAGAGGACTTACCAGTGCGGTAATCAACAAATTTCCCGTACTCAATCCCGACAATATTTTTAGTATAAGGCAAAGAGGGAATAATCCCATTGGTTTCTGACCCAACAAGCATGAAATTGAATGGCTTTATCTGCTTATTAAGAGACTTGTTCTTGTTCATTGTTTTAAATCTTTTGAGGATTGAAGGTTTTGTTATTGTTATCTGAGATACGGCTGTCTTATCTGAATAGCTATCAAAATTCTTATTCAGGATGTCTTTCCATATCTGTTGTCCGTCAATATCAAGAAGATGTCCCAAGCCGTGAGTGGAATATTTCAGTATCTTTATTTCGCCTTTGTCAACGTGATACAGACAGTATCTCTTTGCCGATATGCCGTAAAACATCACATTGTCTAAAGGCTTCTTGTTGTCATCTTCTTCTATCTTGAACATTTCCGTATCCACTGAATAGGGATTGAGAGGTCTGAAAAATTCTTGTATTTCTTTTGTTTTCTCTGGTTTCACAAATATTGAATCAGTATCCATATATGCTATGTATCCGTCTCTTTTCTCAACAACGGACTCAGTTAAGGCCAACATCAACCTAGCGGAACTTGTAATCGACACAGCCATAATGGGATTGAAGTATTCGCCCTGCTTCTCTATTTTTTCTGAATCTATCACAAAGTTGTCCACTGAGTAAACAGTTGTGCTCTGTATCTCTTTCAAAGATTCGGGATTCTCTTCTATGTATATTCCGTAAGAAGTTGCGTTAGCAATTATCTTAAGAATAAGCTGTATCTGGTCTCTTTCAGGATTATTGGATTTCTTTACTTTTATCCTCTCTTCTATTATTCTTTTGATAAAGTCCTCACTGCTTCTAATTGTTATTCCTGATATATCAACATCTTTCAGATTATCTTGTATGTCTTCGGGATAAAACGTAATGGCGTCAACAATTTCTGGTATTTTTTCTGTCAACAGCATAGAAGCTATCACGTCTTCTATCGAATACCACAGTGGTCTATTGGACGTAAGATAATTGATTCCAATGTTCTTCGCTTCTTTTGAATACTCAGCTCTTATTGGCAGAATGTCTTCATTCGGTTTAACTGATAGAATCGATAACATTTCCTCTTTTTTCCACGTTTCAGGATTCCGTAAATCTTCTATTTTTATCGATTGTAAAAATAATTTAATTCTAGGCAAACTATGCTCAAAGGTAATGTGTTTAGCTTTCAGATATCTATCCAAGCCCAGAAGAGAGTAAACAGAGGGATACATCGATGTGAAATCAAGATACGTTACTGGAATGGAGTTGTCCTTTATCCTGACCTCAGTTCTTCCGCCATAATAAGCAGACATAACATAGCCAAGAACTACGTTAGAAAAATCAGGATTCTGTTCATTGAACGTCTTAATTCCCATTTTTTTGAAATATGCTTTGCCAATAGATGCTGGTGAGTAGAGCTTGTTTACAGAGGCGGGCAGATTGAACATCCTGTATCTTTCCAGAGCAGACTCATACAGTTCAGCAGTAATTTTAGTATCATTTATGTTATAACCTATGTATTCCGCTGTTATCTTTCCATGCTCCTCAGGATGTGTTTTTCTCGAAACGTTGAAATCCTCACAAGCTGAATCTAAAGAATACGATTTGTCTGTCAATGCAAATGTAAGAGTCTTGAGGTCTACGAAATATCCGTTGTAATAATCAAATTTCCTGTCGCTTTTCTTACGTAATGGTTTTGTGAATGATATGAAAGACCTTTTTTGGTCTATCGACTGTATCCTGATTCTTGGATTTCTTACGTCCTCTGACAGTTTGAATGAAAATCCGTCTTTGCTCTTGCGAGACATTCCATATCCGATAGCCAATCTGGATATGTCAAAGGGTAAATTGAATCCAATGACCTCTGCTCGCATTTTGTAGGCATAGGGAAAGAATATTATGTCAAGAAAACCCCTGACACTCATCACTTTTATGTTATGACCTTTTCCATAATGGTCAATAAGTTCCTTCTTGTCCTGAGGGATATCGCCATAGAATAGATACCATTCCTCTTTAAAACCAGAGCTTATCTTTGTCTCGATGAGACATGACCCAAAGGTAAGGTTTTGGTACTGGTCTGTTGTTGTTTCCGTATCGAATATCAATCGTATGTTTGGGTTGTGATTCTCAGGGTCTTTGCGTCTGTATTCTGTACTGTTATCGGTAAATGCTCTCACGAAAATGTCAGTCATAACCTCACCTTGAATGAAGCTGTAAGATTTTCTGCGATTTGTCTGTAAACATCAAAACCAGTTTTAATGTGTTTGAGAGTACAAATATCAATCATCCCTCTGTTAAACAAATTGTCAGAATTATTATAATTCCATAATCTCTGTTTATCTGTCAGGATTTTATGACATTCTTTACTGACCGTGATTCGTTCATTACCGTATTTACGTCCTCTTACGTGATGTATTTCCAGTCCCATACCAGAATGACCACAAATTTCGCAATACGTCCGCTTAGCTCTGTCGGGATTTTCTCTGATATCTGTTATCCAGCCCAGTACTTCTTGGAATTCATTATCAATTGTTTCCTTAGCTTGGTATAGAGCATCATATATTTCACTAGATAGGGACATTTGGGAAATCATAGCTTGTAAATCTCAAAGAACTCAGGTTCTTCTTGAGCTTCCATTATGTCTGTAAGCTTATCAGGGTCGGGTTCTAAATAATGCAACTGTCCTTGAGCGTCTCTTATAGGGTTGTTGAATCCCTTCAAAATGTCTTGATTTCCTGTTGTGAGGAATTGCTTAACTGCATTGTTGTAGTTCCCTATTCTAGAAGCAGTCCTTGAATCTCTTACTTCTATCCATTCTTGCTTCCCATTCTCGTATATGCTCATTGTTCTGGAGATACGGTCTTGTGATTTGGCAATCCATTTTCCTTTTATCTTTTTGAAAGCATTAGTATTCTTCAATACAGTTTTTGCTGATGTCTGAGATTCTTTTGAAGAACGAGTCAGACTTTGACCCTTTTTTACTTTAGATAGGGCGTCGAGACTTCTTTTCCTTGTTGAAAGCTCTCTTTTGTTCAGCGATGACCATGACCTCTTGTATATTGGTATTTCCTTGAGTTCTGATACTGGTCTCTTGCCTCTTGAAGCGTGACCTCTGAGTTGGGTCAACGAAGTATCAGGGAATCTCGAATGTTCTCTGATGATACGATTCTTATAAGATTCAGACCCTTTGAAGCCACTGAACCAGTCTTCATACGTTTTGTATTTTCGAGAAAAAATCATGTATTCACCTCTCTATTTATTAACTGAAACAATTTCTTTTTCAATTTCTGCCCAAAGAGCTGTTCTATCAGGTCTAAATCATCGCCAAATACGCTACTTTGAAAGAAAAGGTATGAAAATTTCTTTATTTTTTCTTCCGAAATGAATTTTTTTGATTCTAAAGAAAAGACCTTTTTATCCTGCACAAGAGCAGTGAGTACTTCAAGAATAACTCCGATAGTTTCTCCTCGAAAATATACTGCGTCACACTCTTTTACCTTCAAAAGATATGGCGTCATTCCCTCAGTATCGAAAACTAAATCACTCGGATTTATTATTATACATTTAAGTTTATAAAGATACCTGACATCTTCCTCTTCTTTTTTCGAAAAATAATATTTTATCGAATGTGCATAATAAATCTTATCAGTACTGTTGTGGTTTCTTTCAGTGTATGATGACGGTTCTTTTTTAACCTCAAAACGGTTGGTGTGTTGGGATAATGGAATACGTTGGGATAAAAATTTACTTTTCTTGCATATCGCCATCGTAATCCCTCTTTATCCACACTTTGCCACACACTTGACATTTGTAAACGAGCTTGTTCTCTTCTGAGTTCAAAAGAACAACATTAAAAGAACCACATCGATAACAGACTAAGTCAGTGTGCTTTTTTCCATTAATCAGGTTCATATAAAAATCGACCGTTGTGTTTGTTTCACTAATCCAAAGTTTTCCAATAATGGGTTAAAGAATCCTTTACTGTATAACATACCGATGAGAAGAATCCCTATAGCAACCAGAGCGATATTAAATGCTGTTTTGAAGTCCTTTTTTGCGACAACCGTTCTTTTATTTTCTCGTCTATCAATTGATGTCGCTTGTTTGTCGTGTGGAAAGTAGGCAATTGAAGTTGGTTTGTGACGTGATGAAATAGCTTTTGTCACACTTTTGTCGCTGTTTTCAATGATTTTTTCATCTTTTCCGCCAATCGGTGTCATTGACAATTCTTCTTTATTATCTCTTTTGTCCAGCGACTTACTGAGGATGTCCTCATTTATTTCGTTATTCATTGAATTGTCTCGTGACGAATCAGTGATTGCCATTGATTCGGCGTCATTATTTGTTTTCTTCGAATGATTCCTCTGGTAGTGTTTGAAAAAACTGTTATATTTATCATACCTTTCACTACATTCAGAACAAACATATTCTTTCGTTATGTCGTCATAATTAAAGTTCATTTCTTATTCCTTCCTCATTTATACCATTAAGACAACTTTTGGGCAATTCCATTCGTGCTGACAGACTAAGCTTTTCAGTGGTAATCTTTCGTGTTCCATTCTTATCCTTCCTCATATATAACGTTAAGATTATACCCTTAATTCATTTATTTACTGATTTATTCAGGGTTGTTTCATGTTTATGTGACTTAATATCATTTATTTTTAAGACCTCACGTAGATTAGTACATAAGAAGATTAATAAACTCAGGTGAGTTGTAGTCAATGGTCTTAAATATGAA
>CAZXLU010000116.1:0-4940 GCA_964641875.1 Candidatus Woesearchaeota archaeon
GCCCCGGTGCCGTTGCACCTTTTGTTGTGTCGGGGCCGAAGTCTGCACCGTCATTTGGATATCGTGATAAGCCATTGGCTATACCTTTTGCCGATACCGTTACGTATGGCTTCCCGATTATATTGGTTTCCTGCAAAAGCGGAAGAACCATTGTCCTCTGTGTGTCTGATAACGATCCGCCGTTCACAGTTCCACCTTCCCGGATGCAATCCAAGCAACCACGATAAAACCGGATGCTGAGCCAAGCTGCTGGAAATACAGGTTGGCAGGTGCTATCTGGTAAAGTTTCAACTCATCACCCGATAAAAGCTCATAAACAAGCTGTTCCCTTGTTCCAATCAGGATCGAATCGCCATTTGTGGCATTATTCTGGTTATCGTGTGCCCTGTTCTGAATCCTGATCTCGAAATAGGCATCACTGACGGCTGCCAGCTGATGCTGATCTGTATCCGAGATGATCTGTATTCCTCCTGCTGGCTTGTAATTGTATACCATTTATCTCTTTCTCCTGCTTCTTCTGTAGTATGGATGCACGACAACGTGATAACCACGTCTGTGTGTGCTGTATCCTCTTACATGTCCTTTTCTGCTATACCCAATTTTTTTTCTTGCCATTAATGATCCCACCCATGAGCTGTTAGATCAACAAGAACGCCAACAATCAGTATGATGCTGATAACTATAAGATATAATGCATAATTATGGAAGTAAAGAGCTGCTGCAAGCATAAATACGACAGCTATTAGAGCAAGCTGGTCGTGAGGCTCTGTTGCATTCACGATTTCGTTGTATACGTTAGGCGTAGACATAGATCACCACTCCTGCTGCTATTATCATGATTATTGCAATGATATACCAGTAGTCGATCGGGATTCCAAGGAATCCTGGCGTACCGGTACCTGATGGATTGCCTGTTGCTGAATTGTTGATAGCTGCTCCACCTGATCCGACTCCACCAGTCCTTATGATCTGTCTACCAATAGGAATCATCACACCACCACCATGATTATTGCGATTGCAATCAATGCAATGGCAACGAATATCACAATCACTGTGAGCTCAATCGATCCAACGAAACCTGCATTTGATGCTGAGTATCCAAGATCCTCAAGGACTGTGGAGACACTGGGTAGGTTTATTACATTTGCAAGCGCGCCCTGATTTGGCGGCGTGTTTGATGATGATGTAGGTACAAGGTTCACAGTCTTTGACCCCCACACATTCCAGTTAGCAAGGTTTGCGCCGCTTACTGACAACTGCCCATTCTGTGTGTCATAGCCAGTCGCCATAACCTGATAATCGACTGTCGTGGCTGTGTTGTATAGCAAAGAAAAAGAAACGTTTCCCTGCTGATCGGTATACCCATTATCTGTATATGGATCACCTGAGCTGCAGCCTATTGCAAACAGTCCACACGGTTCATTAGAGATATTGACTATTACCTCTGCGTTGTAGATAGGTTTTCCATTCCCCGCATCAACTATATGAAATGAGAGATTGCCCATGGCTTATCACCCGGGCTTATCCAACTCTGTATGTGAGGACTTTAATGCTTGTGGTCGTCGCATCCGAAGACTGGAATACAGTGAATGTCGATGACGAGTTAAGGGCAAATTGGCTGTTTGGCAGAAGCCAGAACAGACCCGTAGGTCTTGTTGCCTGAATGTATGCATTGTCCCTTGCAGCGAGCTGTCCCTCCGATGTATACGATTCGATGACCTGTCCATTTGTCTGTATGGTTATCGCCTGCAGGTCACTGTCTGCCTTAAATCCATACAGGATCATCTCAGCCAGTGTCATGTTCTGCATTGGCACTCTTGACTGTATATCGTTCTGTCCGGTTCCAACACTGACAGTTGACGACTGGATGTATGAGGTTGCACCCTCTGCATCTCCGAAAACGACATCGATCCCAACAGCAACACTTGCCGATGTAAGGCCTGTAGCTGCGGTAAGAGTTGGGCCGTTATTGGAAGCCCAGCTACCGAGGGAGGAGAGAGGCTGGAAATAAACCTGTATTGAGAAAGGCCCATCTGCTGCCGGAAGCCTGAGATAGGGAAACTGTATGACTGAAGTTGCTGTCTGGCTGTTGGTTGACGCTGTAACAGTTGTTGCGGTATCTGTGAAGTCTGTCTTGTGGATGGAATAGTTTGCATAGAGCATGTGCAGCTGCTCACCAAGTATGACAGCAACGGGCTCACCTGTTGCGTTGTAAATGAACACCTGTGCAATGGCAGTCGTTGCCTGGACTGATCCAGTCACCGTTGCACCCGCATCGAAGGTAACTGTAGTATTCAGATACATGTCTATTATGTCATCGTTTGCCGGAAGGGGCACTGACGATGTCGATACAATACTTGTACCTAATGTCCTGGTTTCACTGGTAACATGCTGAACACTCAGCTGAACCAGCGAGGTCGGTACCGGTGCAGCAGCTCTTGGATTTGTCTGCCTGCTTTGCTGTGGCTTTGGTGTTGGCGAAACCGGCTTGGTTACCTTGGCTGGTACTGATCCACCGAGTCCCTTTGCGTTCCTAGGCGGACTTGCAAACTTGCTGTACACTGGTTTTTTTACCGGATAAGGAAATATAAAAGGCATTCCTCATCACGCTCCAGATATATTCACTTTCACTGTGTCCATCACGAAGATACCTGCCATAACGGCAAGAACCATCACAACGAACAGCACTAACAAACCCAAATCTTTATCCATTGTTAATCCCTTGTCGATAGAAAGGAAAAATATATATATTATGAAATATAATTATTGCATATTCGGGATAGCGGATAATCCTATTATCATACCTGCAAATAATAATATATTCTGACAATATACCTTGTTGTGAGCCGTAAGATCAGCATTGTCCTGCCTGATGACTTGATGGAACGTATAAGGAAATGGGCGAAGGACAAAAACGAAACATCACTTATATTTGGCATCAGGATATCTACGGCAGCACGCACCCTGATTGAAAGAGGTCTTGAGAATGACGGAAAATAATAACAATAATAATCCAGATAACACATCGCCTGAAAATACTGGTAAACCGCCTGAAATACCTAAAGAGCTACCTCAAACGAAGAAACCGAGAAAACCTAAAACACCAGCACAGATTGAGGCTTCTAAGCGAAACATTGCCAAGGCGATTGCTAAAAAAAGGAAACCAGAAAAATCGGAAGCCATATTAAAAGATGATTCGCCGAAACCGAAGCCAAAGAAGAAACCAGATAAAGAGAAAAAAGAGGATGACAGGTCATGGAATGGACGGTTTCGTTTTCACTGGTAATGCTCATCCTGCAACTGATGGAACTCATCGGCGTGTTGATGATGGGATGGTTGATGATGCCAACCATGCGGTTGATGTGGTACATGAAAAGGCACAGGTTGGAATTTGATGCCGAATCCTATTTGCAGATGATAACAAGGAGCAAGAACAAATGACATCCTTCATCCACAGATTAAGACAGCGTGAAAGAGAAACCAATAAACAATATTATAAAGTAAATATCGAAGATTACATTAAAAAAGATTGGGAAGGATATCAACAGATTGATGGCATTGCAAAATGGATAAATGAACATCCCGACCAGAAAGAATCATTGAGGAAGCACAGAGCTGCACTTGTACGACATACACTGAAAAAACAGGCGAAGGAGAAACCGGATGGCAAATAAATTTGGATCACTTGAAAAAGAAAACAAAGAAAACGAAAGCAAACAACCAAATGCAGCGGAAGAACAGCCTGAATCACCTTCAAACATAAAACAAGAGGAACCTCGTGAACAGGATAAGCCTGATGATGATTTCTGGCATCCATCAGAATCACAGGAACAGAAAGAGGAACCACCACCACAAGCACCGGGCGACCTGGCAGCGGCTCTTTCATATGCAACCGACCTGCTGCATCATGAACTGTCTGTTGGCACTGGCTACCCAGGCTGGGAGCTTGACGACCACGAAAAACAGGTATGGCAATCATTCTGGTCACAGGTCATGCCGTTCATCGCATTCAAGTATCTCGGACTGGTGCTTGCAATCGTCATGATCGGTATAATAGAAATGATCAAGACAGGACAGTATATGAGATGGAGAAAAGGAGCGAATCCAGCATGATTGAGATAAACAAGGGAGAGCATACAGGACTGATTGGCACTACGGGAGCTGGCAAGACGTACTATTTCAGGCACGTATTTGAGAAAACGTGCAATCGCCTTATCGTGATCGACACAGAGGAAAAGCAATTCAACGACCTTGACATTATCAAGGGTGATCCCATGAAGTTCATCAAGAAATTACCGGATGACAGAAACTTCCGGCTTAGATGGATTCCTGCCGTTTCACAGGAAGTCGATGAGATGGAAACGTTTTCACAGGCGCTCATCTACTTTGGCGATGATCTACAAATCTATATCGATGAGCTCACGGATTTCAGCACGGCAACGAGCATGCGGCCATGGCTGAAATCGCTGTTCAGGAAAGCCAGAAAACGGAAGATATCGATCTACTGGGGATCGCAGCGGCCTGCTGGCGTCAACAAATGGGCATGGGATAACAGTCATCACAAACTGTTATTCTACATAAGGGATTATGATCGCCAGATACTGGACAAATACTATAAAGGGATTGCCGAGCAGCTTAACCAGATTGAATGGGGTTCATACCAATCATTATATATCGATCCATCCGGAAAAACACATCTGATGGAGGCAGCAAAATGACAGAGGAAGAAAAGAAATCGGTGAACGTGGATGCCAAGGGAATGATGACCATGATAATGCCAATGGTGCAGAAATACACTGCCTTGCTGGAAAAAATAGAGAAAGAGCAGGCCTGGCAGCACGATGCACTAATAAGGATTTATGAGGAGCTCAAGCATCAAAAACCTGCATAAACGCATCTTTGCAACCGCAGTCATCATTCATCGATGACAGGATAGCACC
>CAZXLU010000117.1:0-4908 GCA_964641875.1 Candidatus Woesearchaeota archaeon
TCTTCCATTATAACACCCGAAAAACTCCGAGAAATGCTTGTGGGAGATACTCAAATGCCTTAAGAAATGCGGATTCAAAAGAATTAAATATATTTGACTGTTTTTGCTTACGTATTAGTGTAATTTCTATAGAAGAATTTCCATAAGAGATATTTAAACTTGCATTATTACTGAGCAAAACAAAATTACCTTTAGCAGTATTATTTTTTTGTATAAAGGAGTATAATTGAAGGCCTGACACGGCAAAAGAAGGCACATTGGTTTGTTTACTGTTTAAATTATAATTCTTTGGATCTGTCGCAATAGATGAACGTATTTCTTTAACCAAAGTAGTATAATTTTGTTTTTTCGTAGTATTCAGAATACTTTTATTTATAGCGGACAAAGAATTCAAAATTTTATAATCTAAATTAACGATTTGAGATAGGTTTTCATTATTGCAACTATCTAAATTATAATAATTATTACTGATTGTCTTGTTTAAAACTTTTGGCACATATCTGTAAATTGTTGTTTTATAACCATCAACTGAGATATTCAACCCGTTATAACTATAAAATTGTTTGCCTGGGTAAAACGACAAGTTCTCATAACCCATACAATTCTGGGAAACATAAAAAGTATAATTATAATGGTGTGTTTCGTTGTATAATGAAAGGGTATAATTTCCTTTTGTAAGATTTATTTTAAGAGTTTTGTTTGTATTGAAATTCATTTTATAATGGTTCGTATAACCGCTCAAAACCCCTGCAAAATTATTCTTAGAATTTATGTTTAAATTTATAGAAATGCTGTTTCTATTAGGTAAATAAAAGGTTTTGTTTGCTAAAGTTATACTGCTGTTTTTGTAATATTTTATTATTGGGTTGCTCCCATATAACGATAATGTAGCATTTTGATTGGATGAATTTATCAACATATCTTGGCCAAGTTCGAAAATATAATTATTTTTGTGGTTACCAACCGTTAAATTTACATAAATATTGTTTGTATTGCATCCATAAGGGTTAGCTATTTTTGTAGTTAAATTATAACCCCTTATTGCTGTTTTGTTTATATTTTGACTTTTTGTAGTTATAGTATTATTATAAATTGTTGTATTTTTAACAGGTAGCGATCTTAAAAGCAACTCTTTTGGAGCTTTAAACATGAAAACATTTCCTGACCCTCCATCGCCCAAATCAGATAAATTATATGACAGAGGTTTAGTTAGATTTAAAGAAGAATTTAAGGCCTTACTTATATAAATTTTACCACCACTAACATTTATAGAACCGTTAGCTATGAAATTTTTCGCTAAAATTTCTACAATTCCGCCCCCTCCGGCCCCTACAATACCTTCTTCCAAGGCCTCTTTACCATAGGGAAGCGCAGAATAATTTATAGACTGCCCTTTGTTAGTTATCAAACCATAATTGGTGAAATTATCTGATATTATTATTAGTGGAAATACTCCACTTCCTCCATTCAAGAGATAGTTTGAAAACCCATTGAAATTGGCCCCTCCTGCACTACTTAAAAGGCTTAGATTAAAGGTATAATTTTTTAAGGAAACATTAACATGATTTCCAGATACTTTTGGCAATGAAAAATCCCATGACTCGCAGGCCTCATAAAATTTATGACATAAAACATATCCTGTGCCTCCACTGACTAGAGTTGCTCCACCATTATCGGCCGAATTATTTTGAATACTCCCTCCGCCACTACCGGCGTAAGAATTAGGAAAATTGTAATTCATACTAAATTCGTAATCTCCAAGACCATTATTACCAACAAAATTCTTATCAAATATCTTACCGTAATTTAAAAATGAAGTAAAGTTCATAAAAATTGGCTTTTTTAAAATTATTAATCCTTTATTTAAAATTAAATTACCTTTAAAAATATCGGCTGCTAATGTAAGATTTCCAAAATTTATTACATTACTAATATTAAATGATGAATTTCCATTTAAAATTAAAGTATTATTTATAATAATACCTTTGGCTTCCAAAGTAGTGTTAATAATGGATGTTGGGTTATTTACTTCTATCCATTTATACGTACAAACAAACCCTTTAGAATTATTTGTTAGCGTCACGTTGTAGTTTAAGCAGCTCTGTGCATTTGAGTAACTAATTGAGCTAAAAAATACTATTAATAATACTACTGTAAAAATCATTAACAACATTTTTTTATTTGTCATACTAATTTTATTTGTCTTATTAGAAATTAATCATATTTAAAGTTTTCGTTTTTACTATTATTTAGTACTATATATATTGGTAATAATACAAATTTACAGAGAGAGACCTTTATTTCCTCTGGAACTTCTTAACTCACATAATTCGATATTTCATTGAATAGAAGCGATTTAAAATTCTCATGGAATACAGGTACATTTCTTCTGGAAAAGTATTATATTATTATATTATAATTCTATATAGAATATAGTATATAACATAACAAATAAATAAGTTTTAATAAGTTTAAAGCAATTTCCATAAGAAATCTAGGTCTGTCTGTTTAAATGATTAATTTTAGTTATATAATTAAAGTTATATAACTAAACTTACGAATAATATTTAAATATAAAAGTACTTATTATTCTTGTTGCATATGGAAAATATTTTTTCAAATCAAAGAAATTCTAATGAATTAAAAGAAAGTCAAAAAAGAACAATAGATCCAAAATCCATATTTGATGAGTTCTTGAATAATAAAAGAATATTTAAAAACAAAGAAGTTTTATCTTCTTCTTTCTTTCCAGAGGATATTACTCATAGAAATTATGAAATAGGATTTCTTTCAAAGATCGTTGCGCCTAGTCTGCTTTTTGAAAGCATTTCAAATGTTTTAGTATATGGTTTTTCTGGAACAGGTAAATCTTTAGTAACAAAATACGTTGGCAAAAAACTTGCAAATGCAGCCGAAGAAAAAAAAGTGAACGTCTTGCCTGTTTATATTAATTGCAGGTTGGAAAATAATAATACAGAATACAGGTTAATATATAATCTTTGCACAATATTTAACATAAACGTTCCAGAAAGTGGGTTATCTGTAAATAGTTTATATAAACGACTAGTGAAAATTTTAGATGCAGAGAATAAATACCTTATACTAATACTTGATGAAATAGAAAAATTAATACAGCATGCTGGTGATGGAGTATTATATAGTCTTTTAAGGTTAAATGAATCACTAAAACATGCCAAAATCTCAATAATAGGCATATCAAATAACATAGACCTTAAGGCTTCTTTGGATCAAAGAGTAAGAAGTTCTTTGAATCCTATAGAAATCATATTCAAACCATATAATGCTGAAGAAATATATGATATTTTATTAACTCGTTCTAGAGAAGCCTTTTATGATAATGCTATTGGAGAAGGCGTTTTGAGGAAATGCGCTGCTTTGGTCGCACAAGAGCATGGTGATATAAGAAAGGCGTTGGATTTATTAAAAATAGCCGGAGAAACTGCACAACAGAATGGACTATCTACAATATCAGAAGAAAATCTAGATAGTGCTATGAGTTTTCTTGAGCAAAATATTACTGAAGGTATGATAAAATCAATGACTAAACAAGCCAAATGCGTTTTGCTATCTATAATTTCTATTGCTAAAAGTAAGAGAATGGGAAAAGTTTATAGTGGTGAAGTTTATGACACTTATTTGAAGCTTTCAGATAAGTTCGGCCTCAAGAAATTGACGTTTCGGAGGGTTTCTGATTTAATTGCAGACATGGATTACAATTCATTAGTGATGTCACGTATAAAAAGCCATGGCAGATACGGTAGAACTAGAGAACTTAATATCGCCTTTTCTCCAACAATAATAAACAAAGCAGAAGTTATAATAAAAGAAGAGCTTGGTTAGTATTTTGGATAGAAAATGATCAGAGAAGCATTTATTCTAATGTCGTCTTCACAGTGTTATATTTGTCAGCCACAATTTTAGTTTTTATACTTCTTGATGGCAGACAATAACTCCTCTCTCAGCGTTTCACCTTTTGAATCTATTCTGTTAAAAGCTGCCGCTAACCTACCCTGTTTCATATAACGCAGCCAAGGGGAGAAATGTTTTCCTTCATTATGAAATTCTAAGGACTGTACAGGCAAAGCTCTTATTAAACTTTCAAATCCGTTTATAGTTCCAGTTCTTCCAACCTCTTTTCCATCTTTAAGTTTAAAAACAAATTCTTTTCCAGGTTCTGCTAAAAATTCTTTATTCCTATTGTTATTACTTTTTATCATACTTTAATTTTTGTTTTTATTTATTTATATCATTTTCCCTAAAATTTTTGGTATAAAAATAAAGACTTTTAATATAAAAATGTCTATAAGTTTTAAATGGAAAAAGGAAATAATAAAGAAGATAGCTTACCTTTTTATCATATCGGTAGAATAGTAAAGGTGATTAATAAAAATAACTCCTCTATTAATCTAGATAAGAAGAGCAAAGCCGTCATAGAAATGTGGGATAATAATGTTGTGACTTGTGAAATAAATAGTAATGAAATAAAAGACAATAAATTTGTAATTGTGCTTTTTAAAGGTTTAATACAAAATCAAGGTGTTTTTATGAGGCCTTCAACAGTTACGGATGTTTTAGATGATAATGTTGGGGAAGAAATCTGGAATAAGTATAAAAGTTTTTTAGATAAATCTAAACCTACTCATCCTTTTACAGGTTAATTGCCGTCAGTTTATATGGAAGGAGAACTTAATAAAATACTAGATTCAGAAAGACTTTCTTATCAAATATACTCGCATCTTGCAGAAGTAGAAAAAAATAGGAAATTGAAAGCGAAACTTTTAGAACTTAAAAAATTAGATATAAAACATATAAAAGTTTGGGAAGAGACATACAAAGAATTAAATATAGAAACAACTGTAAAAAACAGTAATTTGAAGGTTTATTCAT
>CAZXLU010000118.1:0-4889 GCA_964641875.1 Candidatus Woesearchaeota archaeon
GTGAGACAATACATGCAAGGGGTTCAAATATAAAAGAAATTGAATCTTTACTTGGTGAACAGTTGTATCTCAATGGATTTGACAGGCCGGTTGAACTACACTTCTACTCGCTGCTTAAAAAATATGGGTTGAAGGGGATATGGTGGAGGGAGCACAAGTATAGCAAATTATAAAAATTTGTCAATAGAATCGTCATGTTCGATATTATGTTTAATGAAATTCATGATTTTATTTCCATCTAAATTTTGAGTGGCTTCATTAAATGACTTTACTATATTGAAAAATTTTGGTTGTGTACCATGGCCAGCTGTGGCTGTGAAAAGTAGATAGTAATGGTGGCCATCCAGAGTTTTGTAAACCGCAGTTTTTATAGGGGTTTTCTTTCTTGCTTCCTCAACTATTTTATTTGAATAGTAATCAAATATTTTCTCGTCATCAGGATTTTCTGGTAATTCATTTTTCCATTTTTCGTCTCCAAAGAAGGTGTCCAATGCCGTTGTATTGTTATGCAGTGCCCTGAACTGCATTATAGCCCTTTTAATTTCCTCCACTGCAACATTTATAATAATGTCACAACTTATATCAGACAATTTTCGAATAGTATCAAATTTTACTTCCATGGCATATGGATCTATAAATATTAACGAATGCACTCCCGTTTTTGAAAGAGCAGAGATAATATTACCTATTTCAACGTTTGAATCGCCCTGATAAACCGATGAATGATCATCTTGTACCAGGGTCTTTAGTTGATTAACATTGGTATTCTTTTGTTCAAAAAAATAATAATTATCAAAATTTCCATCAATTGCATATTTCACTATCAATGGTGAACCAAGATAGTAATTCTTCAATCCAGTTAATTTGATAATACCAGAACCTGCAAATAAGTCAACATAACATAACTTTTTAATCCATTTCTGTTTTCTCATTATCATTAAGTAGCTTGGACCATAATATGCTAGAAGCAACTCCTTAATTACTGTCCATGCACCTGTTGTAAATGTCTCTATATAATAATTACCTGAATTTATTTTATTATATATATTATTATCTAATGTGATAGGTTTTATCCACTTATTAAGCCATTTATTTTCATCCATATATAAAGTATATTCATATACATTTAAATAATTATCGTTTATACTAGAAAATAGATTTATATTCTTTTAAACATTAGGTTTTTATATGGTGGATGAAAGAACTTTGGTTGCTGATATCAAAAGTTATATTGATGAGATCCCGGATTTTAGAGCTGAGGTAGAGCAACATACAAATAATTTACGGATGGATTTATCAGTATATTATAATAATAACATACTATTCAGTGCAGAATTCAAAAGACCGACAACTATCGAGGGGAAATCTCCGAGAAATATAGAGGTTGTCAATGATGCTTTTGTCAAGGCAAATACAAACAATCCGCCAAGCAGGTTCTTTGTTACGTCCAATTTTAATGAAACAATACTATGGGATAACCTAGACAACACTAAACCATTAATTTCTAGAGATGTTTACACTGTTAATCTTGAAAATAAGGTTAAAAATGACAATGATTTTAATAATACTGAGGTAAAGAGCGAAATTAAAGCAAAAATGCAAAATTTTGTAGAGTATATATTAGACCTTTATAAAGGCATCAAAAAGGCAAATTACAAACCTCTTGGTGATAGCTTCATATTAGGTTTAAATGATCATTTAAGCACAGCCGTGGATATTGTAAAAAAATTCGTTCCGCCTGTTACATTAAATAACTGGTGGGATGAACAGGGATATGAGCCAAAGGTGGTATTCAACGATGAAGATAAAGAAAAAATATCAAGATATAGTTTGTACGTATTTTCTAATAAAATTGTATTTTACTATGTTTTGAAGAGATCTTTTAAAAGCATAAATGATATAAAAATTGATGAGGATGAAAATATAACCAGTTTAAAAGTAGAAATAGATAATGATTTTACAAATGCGAAAAAGATATCTGGGGATTATGAAACCGTTTTTGAACAGACTGATGCGGACAAAATTTTATTTATCGATGATGAAGAATTTTATCCAATATCATTGCTGATAAAATTTTTAAAAGAGTATGATTTCACAAAATTATCTCAGGATCTTCTGGGAAATATATATGATAGATTAATAAGTCCTGAGGAACGGCATTCAAATGGGCAATACTATACGCCTATACCTGTTGTAGATTTAATAAATGCCCTAACAATAAAAAATAAGGATGCAAGGGTTATGGATCCTGCATGTGGTTCTGGAACGTTTTTGACCAGGGCCTTTGATTTAAAGTTAAAATTGTATAAAGAAGATAACAAGGAAATTCGAGAGAATATAATGAAAGATTTGTTTGGTTCTGATATCGCTGCATATCCGGCACATCTTGCCACGATTGCCCTGGCATCTAAATTATTGATGTACAATCCAGATGTATATCCAAATATAATAAAGGACGATTTTTTAAATCTCAAGACCAGCAATGTGATACCAAAATTGAGAACAGAAACAAATGAAAAAAAAGATATATTAACCACAGATTTAAGTGGAAATCTGAAAGTAGTTTCATTTAAGCCAATAGATGCTTTTGTAGGAAATCTTCCTTATATAAGGCAGGAAAATATAGCAAACAAGATTGAGGAACAGGAAAAAATCCGGAAGTTTCTATTGGGAAACGGTTACACCTATAAAAAAGGGAAGGATGAATATGGCTATACCCCAGACAATACGGCAGATTTCCATGCATATTTTTGGTATTATTTAATGCCTTTTTTACGGGAGGGTTCCAGAGTCGGTTTTTTAACTTCAGACAACTGGTTAAATGTTGATTATGGCCAGACTTTGAAGGAGTTCATTAATAAGTATTTTAAAATTGTTGCTATTATAGATTCTTCGGTTGAGAGATGGTTTGAGGATGCTCTGGTAAATACTGTTATTACTGTACTGGAAAGAACTGACAATAAGGAAGATATAAAAAATAATAAAGTTAAGTTTATTAGAATAAATAAAAAAATTGATAAATTAATTAAAAGCATCGAGGATGCACTTAAAATAGCCAATAATATAGAAAATGGCGTGAGTAATAACGATGTAAAAATAGTAAGGGAGAAGAAGCAGGGTGACATACAATTTAATGATGTGAAGGAATGCAAATTATTCCAGTATCTACGTGGTACTGATGAATTTTTTAATATTATTAACAACAAAAGCATGGTTCCACTTAATAGGTTACTGGATATCACTTATGGTATAAAAACCGGGGCAAATAGTTTTTTTTACATAGAGGATATAACTCAAAATATCAATAGTCAAGATTTGAAAACTATATACGGCTTGAGAACAGGGGAAACAAAAAAAATACGCATAATAAAATCTGGAGACAAAAGCACTCACCTTATTGAGAAAATATATCTAAGGCCCATATTAAAGGGACCAAAGGAATTCACAAAAACCGGGAAATTGGTTCTCTCTGAAGAAACAAAAAAATACGCCATTATAATAAATGAAGAAGAAAAAAATAAAATGAAACCGTACGCTAAAATGTATATAGAATACGGGGAAAACAATCCGCCCGGGGAACCTTATTCAAATACAAAGACCTGTAAAGGGAGAAACCCTTGGTGGAAGCTATCCCCTCAAGCAATACCAGATATTGTATTTACTGCCCTATTTTCGTCAACATATATGTACCCGAAAACAACTTATATGCTAGATCACACATTATATTTAGGGCAAGCTAAAGAAAATATTGATATAAACTATATTTATGCTTTTTTAAACTCCTCCATATCGTTTATGTATCCTGATCTATTGGGCAGAAATTTAGGAGGAGGCGCAGTTGGATTCCAGATTTATGAGGCTGAATTGCTGCCTGTACCGGTTCCGGATATTTTAAAGCCCTATAAGAATGAATTAGAAACCTTAATGAAATCTATGGAAGGAAGAAAAATAGGTTCCGTTTTTGAGGAAATATGGGATTTAAATGGTGATTTCTCATTAAGTAATGTCAAACCTGATAGGTTGGAATTGGATAGAACAATTTTGGAGGCACTTGGCTTTAATGACATAGATACGTTTCTGGAATCATATTATGTGCAGGTTGTTAAAATAGTAAAGGAAAGAATGGATAAGGCCAAAAGTCTAAAGAATAATAAAAAGACAAAGAAAACATCACTTAACACCGTTGCAGATGATATCCTAACACAAATTAAAGTCAAGAATTTTCCAGATGATTATATCTCAACTATTAAAGAAAACAAGAAAATTAAAAATGGAAATAAGATTGAAAAAGGCTATGATTTAGATGATGGACATTTTGTATCCATAGACGGAACTAAATATTATTCTGATAATAACATTGAAAATAAATATGTGTACTACTGTGCAATGCGTGGGTTAGAAAATGTTCCAATGTCTGATAATACGGAAAGTGCCGTAAAAGATTTTGAAAACGATTTAAATGAGTGGAAAAATAAGTTAGATAAAGAGATAAATAATATAACTAGTAATGAAAAGTATAGGAAAAAACTATGGGATTTATGTGCAAAAAAATTGAATTACAATATACTAATTCAATAATTAATATTGGCCATTTATTTCCTAAGCCACCGTTATAAATTTCATACTGTTTATATAGACAAATTTAATATTATATGTGATGGTAGAATGAAAGAAATATCTGCTGGTCTTAAGGTTATGTTTTACCTTTCGGGCCTCAAGCAATGTTTTTGCGTATCGCGCCAGTATCTATTATACTTAGGGCATTTTAGACAACTAATAAAGGGGGCGAATCAAAATGAATAGATGGCAGGAAACTACTCTTTTCCTTGGAGACCTTTTGCCTCTTTTCATTATCGGTTTCGTATTTTCTGTATATCCACTTATCTTAA
>CAZXLU010000119.1:0-4888 GCA_964641875.1 Candidatus Woesearchaeota archaeon
TTATGGCAAAGATAGGACCTACTTCTTTTAAGTATATCCTTCATGCAAAGTTTACAGCTGATAGTTTGATTGATAAACCGGATGTTATAGGCGCTGTTTTCGGTCAAACTGAAGGGTTGCTTGGTGAGGAATTAGATTTAAGAGAAGCACAGAAAAATGGTAAAATTGGAAGGATAAACGTAGAAAGTTCATCTGCCGGCGGAAAGACTAATGGCGAGATAACCATACCTACTTCTTTAGGTATGGCAGAAACAGCATTGATAGGCGCAGCTATAGAAACAATTGACAGGATAGGGCCTTCAAAGGCCACTGTTTCAGTTGACAAAATAGAAGATGTTAGAATCTCAAAAAGAGAATATATAATGAACAGGGCACAGCAGCTTTTAGAAGAAGCAATGAAAACTTCAGAAGTGGATACTACCGAGCTGCTGCAAAAACTTTATGAAGAAGTAAGACAAAAGGAATTTATAGAGTATGGGCCAGAAAAATTACCTGCAGGGCCTGATATAGATGATTCTGAAGAAATAATAGTAACAGAAGGAAGAGCCGATGTAATGAACATGCTAAAACACGGATTTTCCAACGTAATTGGTATGAACGGAACAAATATACCAAAAACTGTAATAGAGCTTAGCAGAAAGAAAATTGTAACGTTATTTGTTGACGGTGATAGGGGAGGAGACATGATAATAAGCTCCTTCATGCAGCAAGGACATGTTGATTTTATAGCAAAGGCGCCTACAGGTACAGAAGTCGAAGAACTCTCTAAAAAAGAAATTAATCAATCTTTAAGGGCAAAAGTACCTATAGAAGAATATGATCCATCATTAAAGAGAGATTCTGCCGCGGTATCTTCAAGAAGAAATAATCAACAGACTGTAGAAGTACCTCAAGAAATAAAAGAAAAGGTTGCTCCTTTAATAAATGATATAATAGGCACCAGAGGCGCTTTTCTTATAAACGAAAAATTTGAAATATTGGGAAGAATACCATACAAAGGGGTAGAAGATGCTATACTTAATCTTGAGAATATTTATATGTTGATATTAGATGGTTTAGTTACCGATGAAATAGCTAAATCATCTGAGGAAAGCGATATAAAATATGTTATAGGCAGTAAGATTTTGGGGAGCAGTTCTTCAGTAAAATTGCTATCTTATGACGACATAGGTTATAAGTACAAATGAACTTTTATTATAAAACGCTATTCAAATATTAGTGTGCGTGGTTAGATAGCTATTTTGTAAACTAATAATACTCTTTGGTAGCTGTAATTATTTAGATCCGGTTTATTTTAAACCTATTATTTCTTTAGCTTTTTTGTAAAAGTAATCTCTATCTTCATTTAGTTCTGCTAAACCTCTTTTAACTGAGTCTTCTGCTACTGCTGCAGCGATTCTGGGGTATATTTCTCTATCCTGCATATTTGCTATTATATGTTCACCGTCTATGCCTTTCTCTTCAGAGTATCTTGCGAGTTCAATTGCAGCGCTTATGGCAGTGAAATCATCTATTTTTTTCGTTCTAGAATCAAGCACCCCTCTAAATAATGCGGGAAATATCAGGCTATTATTTATCTGGTTTGGATAATCTGATCTACCAGTTGATACTATGTAGGCACCAGCTTTTTTAGCTTTTTCAGGTATTATTTCTGGAACAGGGTTTGCGTTTGCAAATACTATCGGTTTTTTATTCATTACTTTTATCCAGTCTTCCTTTATCGCGCCTTCCCTACTGAACCCTACTATTATATCAGCGTTTTCAAATGATTTATTTATTTCTTTTATTTCATCTCCATTAGACTTCTTCATTATCTCATATTTCCAGCGATTCGTAGTTTTCATTATCTCAGAATCATCTCTACCTTGGTATAGTGGCCCTTTGCTGTCTCCAACTATAATATTTTTTGTGTTAACGCCGTATTTTTCAAGGACTCTAAATAAAGCAATATTTGCTGCCCCTGCTCCAACTAGTATTATCTTTGAATTCTTAAGGTCTTTATCAACTATCTTAGTTGCATTTATTAATCCTGCAAGAGTTGCCGCAGCTGTACCTTGTTGGTCGTCATGCCATACAGGAACCTTTAATTCATTTTGTAGTCTTTCAAGTACTTCAAAACAAAAAGGAGATGATATATCCTCCAGATGTATTCCTCCTGCAGTAATTGACATATTTTTTACAACATCTACGAATTTGTCTACATCTTTAGTTTCTATCGGTATAGGTACAGCATTAATTCCCCCAAGCTCTTTATATATTAATGATTTGCCTTCCATTACCGGTAAAGATGCTAATGGACCTATGTCTCCCAACCCAAGGACTCTAGTCCCATTTGTAATTATAAATATTGTATTCCATCTCCAGGTCATATCCCATGATAACTTATTATCCTGTGATATCGCATTTGATACCGCTGCAACTCCTGGGGTATATACTACCGAGAAATCATCTAAAGATTTTATTTCAACTGTAGGTTTTAGTTCTATTTTTCCATGATACTTTTTTGAGTACTCAATTGCAAGTTTGCCGTAATCTATTTTTTCTCCCACTAATTATATTTATTGTAATCAAATTTAACCCTTTACTTCAAACGCTTTATCCCTAAACTTAACAAAAAGCGTAATATTTATATGCTTGTATCTTTAAAAGAGATTATGGATTTTAAAGTAGCAGGAATAAATGAATTAAGGAGAGGAGATACTATCTTAGTTGATGAACAATTTATATGTAAAATAACTGATATATCTCTGAGTGCCCCAGGTAAGCACGGACATGCGAAAGCTAGAGTAGAAGCGGTCGGAATATTAGATGGAAAAAAGAGAGTATTTGTAATGTCCGCTGAAGATCGGGCAAAAATACCAATAATAGAAAAGAGAATTGCGCAAGTAATTAGTCTTAATGACGGTAAGGCACAATTGATGGACATGGAATCTTATGAAGTTTTTGATGCGGATATACCTGAAGAATTAAAAGACAAGATGAAAGAAGGCGCTCAGGTTACATATTCTGATTTAATGGGTCAGAAACTAATAAAGGGAATGAAATAATTCTTCTTTTGGTTTTATTATAATTGTAATAGTTATCAGTAAGATGTGCAAGTCATTTCTGGATTTAGATGAAGTCGCTTCAAAGAAGCCAAATGAAGATGTACTTCTGACCGCTGCTTTGTTTCATGATATAGGAAGGTCAAAAAGCACTAATAAAATCATGAAAGCCGTTATGCCTGGATATGATCAGGAATCAGCAAGAATGTTAATTAAGTTACTTGATGGTATCATTAGTAAAGACATCATTGAGTCTGCAGCAAATATACTTGAAACTTACCCTAATATAAGTTATCGAAATGTAGAGCAAGAGCTACTTTTCTATGCAGACGAAATAGACGAGATAGGCGCACTTGATGTTTGGAGGATGTTTACTTTTGCAGCATATAATAAGGTAAACGCTGAGAACCAGCTTAACTACTGGAGGCAAAACGAGTCAAAAAAGTATGGTGCTGGCTGGCTAGACAGATTTAAGATAGAACCCATAAGAGAAATCGCCTGGAAACGCTTGGGTTTTTTATTTGACTTTATGAAAGAATTCGATAGAGAGTTTAGTGTTACTATCTGATATGAATAGATAGGGTTTACAGCAACTAGTAACTAAATGTGAACTTGTGGACTTCTTCACTAATGATAACATTTGGCTTCAAGGTATGCTTTTGAGGTCGGACCTAGGTTATAGAAGGTTTATATTTATGTCACATAGCGGGGGTTCGCAGAAGGTCTTATATTATTTAAGTGAAAAAAAGAGAAGACTTAATTGGCGCGGTACTTATAGCCCCTCCTGACGACTATAAAGTTTTCAAAAAGACTCTTGGTTCTAGATATGACGATGTAATAAAGAAGGTTAGGTCAGTTATAGAAAGCAACATGGAAAACAAGCCATCCACAGAATTCTTGCATTGTAAATCTGCTAGAAGGTTGTTGTCTATATCAGATCCACAAAATTTTGAGGCACGTGCTTTCAGCGTTAAGTATGGTTTAAAGGAATTCAGTCAGATAAAGAAAGATATGCTCATCTTAATCGGGGGTAGCGATGAGTATGAGAAAAACCCAAGGGAATTCCGTAGAAAGCTAAAGGAAGCAAAACAAAATGCAGATGTGGAGATAATTAAAGGAGCAGGTCATTCTTTCATTGGCTATGAGAAGACTGCAGCTAGAGTAATATCTAAATGGCTAAAACGCAAAGATTTATTATCTTAATTTAAACCTAATACGAAAATATAAGCCTGGTCTGTAATGAAATACATTGTGACTTATGTTTGTATATTGTTACTCTGAAAATTTAATAATCTTATTAATATAAGAATTAATCAAAATTTCCCGCTTTTTTGCTTTCTTCTATGAGTTTTTTCTGCTGCTCATCGTCTTTCTTAAAGCCTTCCTGCTGTAGTTTTTCTCTTCTATTATCACTCATTTTTGCAAATAAATTACACCAGTCTCTGCCAGAAACAACTAGATTAAATTTAACAAGTGAAGGATGCGCGCATTTTCCCCTCTCCAATATATCCGCATTTAGTACATCATTTGGTATGAAGTACTTGCAAAGCAAGCAATTTTCACTTTGC
This sequence comes from Candidatus Woesearchaeota archaeon, assembly GCA_964641875.1. Taxonomy (GTDB): domain Archaea; phylum Nanobdellota; class Nanobdellia; order Parvarchaeales; family Parvarchaeaceae; genus Parvarchaeum. The sequence continues at coordinate 4,613 of CAZXLU010000119.1, forward strand.
CATGTTATATTTTTATTGTTTTCTTCCATTTTATTCATAAGAGGTTATGTTTGCTTTAGTTTCTGTTTCATTGTTTCTATTCATTTTGTTTATTGTTGTTTTTATTATTTCAAGCAGAGTACTCTCATATCTGCCTCTATTAATCGAATAAACCCATCCATAAAGTTGCTTGGCATGCTCTTTTTGATATACCAATTTACCAGCGTCTTCTTTAAAATTTAGTTCGAACTTAAAACCTACATATATTTTAGGTTCGAGGAAACTTCTTCTAATCTC
>CAZXLU010000120.1:0-4855 GCA_964641875.1 Candidatus Woesearchaeota archaeon
CGCCGAGAAAATCCGCCCAGGCAATCGCCTTGAGCATCGGGCCTTCACGAATCGGACCTATGATCCCACCTGCATCTGCTCGCTCGGCCATGTCCAGAATCAACGCCAGCCCAGCCACCAGCTTTTCGTATTTTCCGAAGTGCTCCTGTAGGACTGGCTGACACGCGGGCATGGTCTCCGTCTGTAGCGCGGTATCCCAGGCAATGAAGGCTTGAGCGGCTGCGGGTGAAAGCTTGAATGAGGGGATTCGCCGGAACTGATCGGCAGGCTCCCCACCCCATGCGCCGATAAAATCGTCGTCGTCCAGCACCTCGAAGATATGGTAAACGGCATCCCTCAGCCCCTTATCGGGCACGGTGTCCCTCCACTCGAAGCCCAGGGAGTCAGGCCACACCATCAACTGGAAGCGGGCCAGCAGGCCATCGTTGCCCACGTCCTTAGATGCCCCGTCCAGGTACTTCTCCAGCCGTTCGGGTTGGATACCGCCGAGAACCGATAACGCCAGATTGGGGATAAACAGGGAACCTCTGGCGACGCGGTCAACCTCATGGCCGTCTGTGCCGTTCCACGCCTCCAGGTAAAAGGCACGATCCGATTCATGCCCGGACTTATCGAAGGAAGTCAGCAATCCGGCCAGTTCATCCCTCTCTGTCAAAAGTCCTTGGGGATTCTCGACAAGCAAGTCTCCTAATTTTTCGATGGTGCTGTCGTTGGTCGTGTACCGCTTGAGTGTCGGCGGCTGCGGCTTGGATTCCTTGAGGGCTGTGATCCGGGCCTTGGCAGCGGCCAGCTTGTCGTCATCGCCACTATCGGCGGCTTTAGCCATCGCCTTCTTCGCTGCGCCCATCATTATCTCGAACTGCTCAAGTTCCTCTTGAAACGCCTCCAATGCTTTGGCGTGTTTCTGACGGGCGGTCGCCGCAAGGTACTTGAGCGGCTTTGTACCATCCGCCATAGAGGGAGATTTCTTCTTGCTCGGCGGGGCAATGATTGCTCCCCAAAGGTTGGGAACCACGATCCAGTCATCCAACAGCTTGGGCCTGACTCCGCACCTTGCGCCGATCAATGCGCCAATGCTGACCAGCAGACTGACAGCCACAAACTCCGGCGGGGCTACCTTCCTATGCGCCGCATCCCGGACGTACCCGGCCAGCGGTGCCGGTAACAGCTTCTCCACGTCCATCTGCGGCACGGGTGGCAGGTCTGAACCGATACGCTCAGGCACAGGCCATTCCATATCAGCGGCGGCGGCTTCTGCGAGATCATCCCATCGCGTCGTCATTGCACACCCCCCGTGGCGCTCAGAGCGTCGGATATGCGCGTCTCGGCCAGTGCTAGGCGATCCAGAGATTCCGCGTCCATTTCCTGCCCAGAATTGACGGCCTCGATGATAAGGCGGCTCACAAGGATTTCGTGCGCGACCCCGGTCATGGCATCCCGATAGTCGAAAGAAGGACGGCGCACGGGGCCAGTATTCGTTACCGTGTGGCGGTCGCCGGGGAATAAATCCGCCAGGGATAGGCCCAGGGCGTTGACAACATCGCTAGCGCCGCAACCCGTCCAGCATTTCAACAAGATTTTACCGTCATCGGCCTCTTTGATGCTCAGGGATGGTTGGCGGTCATCATGGGCTGGGCAACGTGCGATCCAGCGATCAGGGCCAGTTTTTTTGATGCGGTCGAGTAGCGGCAGGATTTTGTCGATAGGGCGCTCAGTCATGGCCGCACCCTCCCCACGATGATCTGCAAATCATCCAGAGCTTCGGACAAGATACGAACATCGTCTTGGCTCAACTGCCTTCGGTGTAATGTCCTGATTGCGAACCATAGGGAAGATGCGCCGCGTCTACCTGACTTCGTTGTGAACGTGTTAGAATTAACTTGCTGATTGTGCTGCTCGTTCTCATTCGTGGGGGCGGGCTTTTCTTTCATTTCAGCGCACCTCCTGCAAATTAGCATCGAGCCATGCCGCGACTTCTTCCATATTCCACAAGGACCGGCTCCCTAGCTTTTTCTGCCGTGGGAAGTCCGCTTCGTGCATCAGCCGGTAAATTTCAGACCGGCAACGCTTGACCGTGCGTTGAACGTCTTTGATGTCGCCATATTTTTCAAAATTCTGGTTCATGTGGGTTCTCCTAAGTCAAAGCCCACACCCCCAACCTCGCGTGAAATTTCCTTTTGTCAAGCGCCAGCAAACAACACCGAACAGCCAGCGCCAGAAAAAGAAAAAGCCCAATATAATCATTGGGCTGTATCTCGTATTCGTCCCCGTCCGGTATCGTTTTCTGGCGGGAACTATCGCTTTATGGTTTTTGTGAATTTTGCGGGGCTAAATTTCATTTTTCACAATCCGGTCAACTTCGTTCAATAGCTCCTTTGTCAGCTTTCCACGCAAACGCTCCTCAGAAGCCCTTTTGGCCGCAGGAACATTGGCAACCACCCATTCTGCTATGCAGTTTGCCGCCATGCGCGGCACGCCTGATCTTGCGGCAATGAGGGCGAGCTGCTTTGCGTGCGCACTATACCATCCCTCTTTATTACCGTGTTCCACCTCAGAGAAACGGGGAATAGCCCCCTCGACCGGCTCCAGGTGACGCGCTATCGACGGGTGAGCAAAGACATGATGAACATCTTGCTTACTCATCCAGCCTTTTATCCAGTTATGGATGTCCTGGCGTTTCATAAACAGCGGAACGGCTACCCGCGAGCGCCAAGGGTTGCTCAGTTTGGTGCCGTCGATGTCGGTGACGGTAACATTTCCGCCGTCCACACCCTGCTCTATTTTGTTTTCGATGCGCCGTTGGTAGTTTTGTCGCTCCTGCTCCAAACGTGCCGCCAATGGGTATGCTTGCCGGGCCTGTGGGATGGCCTGCTCCCAACCCTGGGTAATGGCCTGCTCTTTGCCGTCGCGCTCGAATAGCACGTCTCTCAGCGCCAGCATGACGTCTGGTAATGGTATCAGTTCCATAAATCGCACTCCTTCGGTGTGCCCTTCACTGAATAGGTGCCATACCCAGGCCGGCGAAGGATTCCGGCTTTTCGGGAGCTACCCTAGAGCATGGCGGTACAACTCAAATCACTTGCCGCAACGCGGGCTCCTGTGCGCCTACCAAGTATTCCGCCCACTGGTTCATCAACTCTCTGCGCTTGTCGATTAGATCGCTACGGAAATATGCTGCCTCGGTCTTGTCTTTGATGGTATGCGCCAAACTCATCTCAATAACCTCATGGGTCGCGCTGGTCATCTCGGAACACCAATCGCGGAAGCTGGATCGCATACCATGCACGGTGATTTCTGGTCGCAGCCGTTGCAGCGTCTTGATGATTGCAATGTCGGTAATCGCCTGTGCGGGCTTCTTGGGGCTGGCAAAGATATGTCTCGTGCCTGCCTGCATCATGTTCCGCAAAATCTTCATGGCCGGTTCAGACAGGGGCACAACGTGCGCTCTCTTGGCCTTCATTCTGCTTGCAGGGATCGTCCACGTCTTTGCCTTCCAGTCGATTTCCTCCCATGTGGCGTTTCGCGCTTCACCAGAGCGCACGGCAGTCAGGATGATAAATTGCAGGCATTGGGAGCCGATTGAATCAATACCCTGTAGCGCGGCCATGATCGCGCCTAGTTCCGCATGGGGGGCTGCCGCATGGTGTACAACCGGCTGCGACTCCTTCCGCAGCTTCTTGTGTGACGGTAGCAAGTGCTCTAGGTGGTCATCCCATGCTGCCGGATTACCCTCACCGCGAGGGCGCATTTTCAGGGCAATAGCGCGGCTCATGACGGCCTCGATCCTTTGGCGCACGCGCATGGCCGTTTCCAGCTTCGTGCTCCATATCGGGCTGAGAATCCGCAGAATATGATTGGTGGTGATCTTGTCGGGGGTCAGCTTCCCGATGACAGGAAAGACAAACATCTCCATCGTTCGGGTCCATTGCCATGCGTGCTTGGCATTGCGCCACTCGGGAGACTTGCTTGCAATGTGTTGGGCGGCAAGCTCGGCAAAGGTGAGAATCTCCTGTTCCTTTTCGGCGCGTAGGATGGTTGCAGGGTCTTGATTGTCACGAATCGCCTCCCTGCATTTTTTCGCCTTGTCACGCGCCTGAAGTATTCCGGTTGTCTTTGCGCTGCCAAGCCCAATCTCGCGCACCTTGCCGTCTTGCTTCCATCGGAAATACCAGGATCGCGCTTTGCCACTGTTACGGACACGCAAGATCAAGCCTTCTTCTTCGGCATCCGTCCAGACACCATCCTTTGCCTTGTCTACGTTCTTAGCTTTTAGCGTCGCCATGTCTGCCGATCCTCCGTGCCTTGCCGCTGTGCCTTGCCCGAACCACGAATAACACCGAATTGATACGGACAGTATAAAACAAGGAAGATCGCAACTGCAAGGATGAAAAAGGGTTTTTTGGACAATACCGGACGGCATCAAACTTATGTTATGCGGTCGCCGCCTCCACCAATGAAGTTAAGTAAGCCCCTGATATTATGGGGCTTTATTTTTGGTAGATGGCCTGTGCCTTGCCGCTGTGCCTTACGATCCGTCACCGTGACAGATCCAGAGACGCACTATTCTCGCCCAGGGGTAAAGCCCGGGAACCAAGTTCACAATGTTCACATGTTCACACTTTTGGAGTTCGGCCAGGACTTCCATATATCGTCACTGTGACAGCGCCAGCCCAAAGAAAAGCCCCGCAGGTGCAGGGCTCGTGCTCATAGGTCTGGGTCCGGGTCGATGAACATCTCCCCATCACCACCTTCTTCTGCACTTTCGGGAGCGGCTTTAGGCAGGATTTGCAGCAGCAGCCGGACATAGGCATCAGGGTTCGACTTTGCAAGCTGGACAAACCACCGGACTCCGCCA
>CAZXLU010000121.1:0-4791 GCA_964641875.1 Candidatus Woesearchaeota archaeon
GTGTCCATTCGTTTATTTTCATTATGGCAAGGCTTCTGCTGTATGATATTAAATTATTATTATTTGAAAGGGAATCCACCCATTTATATATATCACCATAATTCCTTGAATTAATTTTATTAATATTGCCGGAAAATTCCCTTGCCAGCATATCTATAGCATTATTTATAAATGACCTTACAAGTGATTCTCTATCCGTATAGCCATAATTCATCATAAGGCATGCTTCAGGCATATTCTGTGATAAATTGTATATAATTTCCTGTTCCTCTGATGTTTCCAGTAATGGCATCCATTTAGACCTGACACTGCTGTTCTCCTCAACTATTCCCGGAATAAATTTTTCGTTCTTCAATAAATCTAATATTAGATCTGACACTGGGATCCAGAATTTTATATCGGAACCAAAAATAAGATTCATCTTCCTGCTATTGTTTTTGATATGTAAAAGCAATTTAACCGCAGAGGATGTTGAAATATAAATTGCGTTGATTTTCCATTTTTTTATTGTCAATGTATCGTTGTTGCTATTTTTTATTTCCACCAGGCCGGATAGTTCATCAGATACTAACGGACTATCTGTAAATGAGGGGATACTCACCTCTGTTACCTTATACTCTAATTTTTCATTAATAATTTTCTCCATAATTGGTTGTAGAAATGCCGGATTTTCACAGTACGGGTAAAATTCCTTTTTTCTTACAGCCTTTTTGTTATTTTCAAGCCACATTACAAAAAATAAACTGTTGTTTTCAAATTTACAGGTTCCGTGAAGTATATGTACACTGGAATAGTCTGGCATTATCACAAAATGTTTTTCTTATATTTATCATTTTATAATATTAGAAGTATGTTGCATAATCCATATTGCTAAAAAGTGCATAATGAGCCACCGGCAAGATTTGACGGATCAATAGCAATGAACATCGATGGGAAATAGTTAATACGATAATACATAAATATGGAGGTTGATTAAGTATATTAAAGTGGCATTAGAATTTACAGTAAATGTATTACATTATCTGCGAAATTTCTAAAGAGCTGTATTTATATCAATTCATGTCTCTTTAAAATGTTTTTATACATAGTTATATTTCAAGAATATGTTTAATGTAAAATCGGGAACAAACTATCCACAGGGTGCAACAGCATATGATACAGGCACCAATTTTGCAATTTACTCTGAAAATGCCACTTCTGTTGATCTGGAATTATACAACAGCCAGTATGATGCACTTCCATCAGAGACCATTCATTTAAAAGAACGCGATGGTTATATCTGGCATGCTTTTGTATCAGGAATAAAACCGGGAACTTTATATAATTATAGGGCGGATGGTCCGTATAAGCCCGAACTCGGGCTAAGGTTCAATAAAAATAAATTGCTTATTGACCCCTATGCTAGGTCAGTAACTTCAAATGTAACCTGGAATAAATCGTTATATGGCTATGATACGGACAGCGATGAAAAAGACCTTTCTTTTAGCAATGAAAATGATGCGCAGTATGTTCCTAAATCGGTTGTCTGCACCGACAACTTTGACTGGAAGAGAGTTGAAAATCCGAATATATTATGGGCAAATACTGTGATTTACGAAACCCATATAGAAGGATCAACAAAGTTAAGGGAGGATATCGATGCAAGTTTGCGTGGAACTTACGGTGGATTAGCTTCCCCAGCTATGGTAAATTATCTTAAGGACCTAGGGATTACTGCAGTCGAAATCATGCCATCACAACAGGAAGTCTCAGGTGAATATTTAATAGACAAAAAACTTACAAACTACTGGGGTTATGATACTATTGGATACTTTGCACCCGATATAAGATTTTCATCATCCAAAACCCCTGGATTCCAGATTAATGAATTTAAAAACATGGTCAAGAATCTGCATGAAAATAATATAGAAGTAATAATGGATGTTGTTTATAACCACACAGCAGAAGGAAATGAGATGGGCCCCACACTTTCATTTAAAGGTATTGACAATTTAGTATATTATAAATTAAATGCTGACAATCCACGTTATTATTATGATGTTACCGGAACCGGGAATAGCCTTGATGCAGGGCATCCACAGGTGTTAAGGATCATAATGGACAGCCTCAGGTACTGGATTACAGAAATGCATGTTGATGGCTTCAGGTTCGATCTGGCATCAGCACTTGCAAGGCAGCTATATGATGTAAATAGCCTCTCTGCTTTCTTTGATATTATTTACCAGGATCCCGTCATTTCCCGCGCAAAACTGATAGCAGAACCATGGGATGTAGGGCCGGGCGGATACCAGGTTGGAGAATTTCCACCTATGTGGGCAGAATGGAATGGCAAATACAGGGATTCAATAAGGCATTACTGGAAGGATAAAGGAACAAATACGAGTGAATTTGCAACAAGAATTTCCGGTTCCCCGGATTTATACCAGATAAGTGGGAGAAGGCCGCATTCAAGCATAAATTATATAACATCCCATGACGGATTCACCATGTATGACCTGGTATCATATAAAAATAAACATAATGAAAACAATCTCGACGACAATAGGGATGGCACAGATAACAACATAAGCCAGAATTTTGGCGTAGAAGGTGAAACAAATGATACTAAAATAAAGTATCTACGTGAAAAAATGTTGAGAAATTTCTTTTTAACATTATTAACATCCCAGGGTTCGCCAATGATTCTTGGCGGGGATGAGATAATGAGGACTCAGAAAGCGAATAACAATGCATTCTGCCAGGATAATGAAATATCATGGTATAACTGGTCCCTTGATGCTGATAAATCAAGCCTTCTGAATTTCGTAAAAAAGATGGTATCGATAAGGATAAAATACGCTGTGCTGAGGCGTAGAAACTTTTTCAGGGGAGTTATAATACCTGGAACCAGCATAAAGGATGTGATATGGGTGAAGCACGATGGGTCCGAGATGAAGGATAGGGACTGGCAGTCAGGAAAGACCATGGCAATAGGTGTTATACTTACAGCCATGGGCATGGACCGTATATTCGAGCCTCCGGTTTTATACGACAATCTAATGCTTATCTTCAATCCGGGCATGCAGGCAGTAGACTTCCATATCCCAAAAATGTGGAAGAAGGCACAGATCATAATAGATTCATTGCCTGAAAATAGTGATTTCCCGGTAAATATAAATGGGAACACTATCAAAATAAAGCCGCAGTCGTCTTATATACTCAGCGAATCATAATTTATCTTTTTTTAAGGCAGCAATTGCTGTTCCGTATGGAAGAACAGTATTATTATTGTGCCTGGATGAATTGAATATTATATTTTTTTCAGGAATCATAAAATTATCACCGGAAAATGAAAAATACATTTCAGCATTTCTATAATGTATTTTTATTACTTTTTTATATGCAGAAATTCTATAGTTCTCCGATACATACAATTTTCTTAATTTTATTAATTGCTTATAATAATTTAAGCATGACTCTGATTTATTCCATGTAAGTTTTGATGCCATAAACGTTTCATAACTTGATGGATCAGGAATGTCAGTGCCCCATTCAAAATCCTTAAATTCAGATTTCCTCCCCTCAAGGACAGAAGAAGAAAATTTGTGGTCTGGTGGATCAACAAAAAATAGAAATGGATTTGTTTCTCCGTATTCCTCTCCCTGGAAGAGCATCGGAGTAAAAGGTGATAGCAGCGTCATGGATATAAACAACCTATTTTTTTTATAGCCCAATAATTCAAGAGGCCTATCCCCAAAAGCCCTGTTTCCGACCTGGTCATGGTTTGAATTAAAGGCTATGAGCCTCGATTTAGGCATATTGCTGAATTTCGTTCCCCGCGTTTTCTTCAGGTACTGTGAATATTTTCCATCATAGAGATAGCCATGTTTTAATAAGTATGGAATAGCATCAAAATCCCCGTAATCAGAATAGTACCCTGACTTTTCCCCGCCAAGGGACGTATAAATTGCATGGTGGAAATCGTCATTCCAGTGTGCTGCCAGCCCGTATCCGCCGCTGTTTATTTCCTTTACAAGGTTTGAATCATTTTTATCAGATTCAGCTATGATTTTAATCTTCCTGTTCAGTTTCTTTTCAAGCTTGTTCATCTCCAGCACTATGGATTTTACTATATTTACAGGGGATGAATCGTATATGGAGTGGATTGCATCAAGCCTGAGGCCGTCAAAGCCGTATTTTTCTATCCAGTATATGGCATTTTGAATTATAAAATTTCTTACACTGTCTGAATATGCCCCATCGAAATTATACGTTTCACCCCAGGGATTTTTGTAATCGGGGGAGAAATACGGGCCAAGCAACTTCATTATATTCCCGACAGGCCCTGCATGGTTATACACCACATCAAGCAAAACATTCATATTATGGCCGTGAAAGGCATCAACCATGTGTTTTAAATTCTCCGGAGTTCCATATGAATATGCAGGTGCATAGAGGTAAACACCATCATATCCCCAGTTTCTGTTTCCATAGAACTGTGCCAGTGGCATGATTTCAACAGTGTTTATTCCAGTATTCTCCAGATCCGGAATATGGGCTTCTACAGAAATATAATTTCCCTCCTCAGTGAATGTCCCTATATGTATTTCATCAATTATGGAATCCTCCATACTGTAAGACTTCCATTTTTTATTTTTAAATTCGTAATTATCAGGTATTATTTGCGATGGCCCATTTATTCCATCAGGCATAAAATGTCCTGCAGGATCCGGTATTTTCTGTTTATCAGCAATAAGATAGTAAGAAATCATGAAAAACCTTATTTAGCCTCAGCTATATGACGATATAGCT
>CAZXLU010000122.1:0-4785 GCA_964641875.1 Candidatus Woesearchaeota archaeon
ATGGGGGGGAGGGGTGAGAGCCTTTTAGGCTATGTTCTCGGTGGTGGATCCCAAGACGGGTCAGACCCTGTCGATCCCCAACGACATGACGAACCTGTCGTCCGACCCTCTGTCGAAGCTCTAGAACGTGATCGAATCCCCCCGATACGGCCTTGGCCGTGGGATGGACGCACCTCCTTTCGTGTGGTACGCCCATCATTTACTTTTGATTTTAGAAATGGAATTAATTCGGGAATTCTTTCAAAATGGGAAAGAAACGTTCGGGTTTCCAGTGGTACGAGGCAACCGTGATGTCCGTTTATATAAACGGCGGTTGGCAGGAAAACTTGGCGAGATACCCCTATCCGTGTGGCATTCGGTTCTTTTGGAAATGTTGAGCTAAGTGTTCTTCCGTCGGGTGGCCATTCGGTTTCGGCCATTTTTTGTTATCTCGCAAAAAAGCCAGAAGGTCGAGTCTCACCAGAAGTATCTCAGCATCCTGCAAAAAGGAGACGGTTATGCACACTAAGGAAATCCTTGACAAGATATTCAAGGATCCCAAAACCAAATACGAGTTGTCCGTCTTCGAGGACCTTGGCAAGCCCATTCACGAGATCATCAAGATCTACCCAAAGGCCATCGAATCCGGCCGGGATGCCGGCAAGACCAAGTACTTCATGAAGTCCTTTGTCCCATTCATCTCCGGCAAGACCGAGGTGCAGGTGTATGACGAATCGGGCAAGTCCGCGCCGGAGGAGATTGTCCGTCAGCTCTGGGTCTACAAGCTCATCCGCCAGTACGGCTATCGGGAGGATGAAATCGATCTGGAGAAGTCCATCCAGTTCGGCACCGAGGTGGGTACCAAGGCCGCCGATATCGTGGTCTATCTGGACAACACTAAGACCACGCCGAAGATCGTTTTGGAGATCAAAAAACCCAAGCGCAAGGACGGCATCGACCAGCTCAAGAGCTACCTCAACGCTGAGGGTTCACCCATTGGCGTTTGGTCCAACGGCGCCGACAGCATCATTCTTTACCGCCCCTATCCCAAGCAATTCGACGACACCCTCTTCGATATTCCCAAGCGGGGCGAGGAGCCCTCTGCGGTCCTGGAGAAGAAAAGGACTCTGCTTGACCTTAAGCGGGACTTCAACTTCAAAAAGATCATCCAGGACCTGGAAGAACTGGTGCTGGCCGACAGCGGCGCCGACGAGTTCAACGAAATCTTCAAGCTTATCTTCGCCAAGATCTGGGACGAAAAAGAGGCCCAGGAAAACCCCAAGCGTAAGAAGACGGTGGAGTTCGGCAAGGCGCTGGACCCAGAGATCACCTACGACCGCATCAACAAACTCTTCCACAGCGCCTGCAAGGAGTGGCCCGGCATTTTCGACGAGGGTGACGACATTAAGCTGCGTAAGGACCACCTCCAGGTGTGCGTCGGCCCCATCGAGGGCGTGTGCCTCATGGGCTCAAACCTGCGCATTATGGACGACGCCTTCGAATACCTGCTACCTACCGAGGCCAAGAAGAAAAAGGGCCAGTTTTTCACCCCACGCCACGTGGTGGAAATGTGTGTGCGCATGCTCAACCCGAAACCCAACGAATATGTGATGGACCCGGCCTGCGGCAGTGCTGGCTTCCTGCTACACGCCATGGACTGGTGCTACCCGGCCAAGGACGCCGGCGCACGCGAGCTACGCAAGCACCGCTACGCTGCCAAGTACCTCTGGGGTATCGACTTAGAGACCCGTGCCGCCAAGACCTCCCGCGCCCTGATGCTTATCGCCGGCGACGGTCACACCAACATCTTCGGCCCGGATGTGAGCAGTCTCGACCCGCGCACCTGGTACAACACCGGCTCTGGCCTGAGGCTCATGCAGTCCTTGCGCGACGCCAAACTCACCAAGAAGAAGATCCCGGACAACGAAACCCTCAAAGATGAAGATCTGGCCTGGGAATACTTCGACGAACTCCAGTTCGACGTCATCCTCGCCAATCCCCCTTTCGCTGGCGAGATGAAGGACAAGAAGATGCTGGCTCATTACGCCCTGGCCAAGCCCGCACTCAAACGCGCCAATGACAAGGGCGCCAAGGAGGAGCGCGACGTTCTCTTCATCGAGCGCATCCTCAAATGGCTCAAGCCTAGCGGCCGGGCGGCCATTGTTTTACCGCAGGGCAAGTTCAACAACTCATCGCTCGCTTTCATCCGCGAATGGATCTTGCGCAAGGCGCGCCTGCTGGCCGTGGTGGGCCTGCACCCCAACACATTCAAACCCCATACCGGCACCAAGACCTCGGTGTTGTTCGTGCAGAAATACACTGAGCAGGAATTGAAGGAGATCGAAAACAAAAAAGAGGAGGTCGCTAAGGACTGCCCCGACTACGAGCAGATGATCCGCTATCTGTTGCTCAAGCACAAAGACGACATCACCATCTCGGAAGAAGAAATCCCCGAAGCTATTGCCGAACTACTGCTGGAGACCTTCCATGAACCCGAGTCGGACAACGGCAACGGTGGGGCCGAGGAAGGCGATGAAGACGAAGCTGCCGAGCCGCTAGATTTGGAAGATCGTATGGCCCAGTCCGACGAAGAGATCACTAGACTACGCAATGAACTGCTCCAGTCCAGGCAGCAACTGGAAGACCTCACCTCCGACGTGGAAGCCCTAGAGCAGCAGCGCGACAGGGAGATTGAAGTTCTTGAACAGGGCTGGACCAGTACCAAGCGGGAGCTGACTCAGGCACGAAAAAAACTGCGGGTCGAGTACAAAGAAAAGATCAAGGCCATCAAAGTCAGGCAGAAAGAGGAACAGAACACGCTCAACGTCCAAATCAAGGGGCTGGAAAAAGCTATTGCTGAGGCCGAAGAGTCCCGCAAGCGCCTCACCATCAAGGGGCAAATGGAACTCATCTTGTCCGACCCCGACCTCCTTGGCAAACTTAAGGACCGCTGGATCGACGCCGAAGTGGCCAAGCGCCTCGACTATTCCATTTTCATGGCCGTCAGCGAACGCGGTGGCAAAGACAATTCTGGCGAATACGTCTTCGTCACCGACGAAGACGGCAACTACATCGAAAATCTCGACAACCACCGCCACCCCGGCCGAATCGTGGACCAGGACTTGGTCAACTATAACCTGGGGGCAGAGGACTTGGAGGACGCCAGCAAGATTCCCGACGACCAGCTCTGCATCGCCGAGGCCTTTGTGCGCTTTGCGCAGGAGCATAGATTTGATTTTTGGAAGGGGGAGTGATGGCGGCTATATCCGTTATTACGCTTTCAGCGCTGGAAAACTTTTTAGATTGGTCGCCTGAATACTATCGCCAGGACTTTCTTTCTCTGGCAAATTCTCTTCGAAAATGGCCAACCATAAAGGTTGGTAGTGTGGCATTCGTAACGGATGGCGAACACGGATCGCCAGAGTGGGATGAGAATTCAGGGATTCGTTATATTACCGCCGAGCATATTAGGCCTAATGAGATTCTGGATTCTGAAATGAGAACCATATCTCGTCGACAAGATTCAAGAAATTCCAGATGTCGCTTGCGGGAAGGGGATGTGCTCGTATACTCCGTAGGAGCCTATTCCGGGTTTGCGGCATGTGCAGAACCCCATCTATTTCCGGCTAGCATTCCAAGATCAGTGGCAATAATTCGACTAAATGAGCATGCGAAGATCAATCCTGCCTTTCTATCTGTTTTCTTGAACAGCAAGTTCGGACTTTTCCAAAGTTATAGATTTAGAGCAGGAAACTCGCAGCCAGTTCTTGCTCTTGAAAAGATACGTAAGTATGAGATCCCTCTGGTCTCAGACGTCTTCCAGGAAAAAATTGAAGAGCTATATAGCCTTGCGTACAGATCAAGGTGCGATTCGAGGGGGCTTGTTCATAAGGCCCAATCCCTCCTCGAATCCGAATTCGGTCTAGACAAGCTATCCTGCGATAAATCCATCAGATTTGGGGCACGGTTTAGCGAGGTGTCGCTTGGGCAAACCATCTCGGCCAATCGCATCGATGCACAGTGTTTCAGTCCCTCAGCACTTCAATATGAACAAGCTCTTGCTAAACTGCAAAACGTGAAGCCTCTCCGCCTTTTGACTGCTTCGATGCTTAAGGGGGCACAGCAGGAGGAGAGTTCGACGGGCAAGATTCCTTATGCGAGCATCAAGCATATTCGAAACAACGAAATCGTAACGGAAGGAAGTAGCCTTAGCTTTGACGGAATGCCCATTTCTTACCGTAATGATCTTCTTCTGGCGATTACTGGAGCAACGATTGGTAAGATCGGTCTTGTGTCGAGATATGAGGAGCTAACGTTCAGTGGAGATATGTTGGCAATTAGGGCGAATGGTTCAATTGATCCGCATTATCTACTGGCGGTCCTAAGTCACTGCGTTGGTCAGGTTCAGTTACAGCGTTGGATTACTGGTTCCACCAATGGACATTTGTCCCCTCATGATGTCGGGCGCGTCTTGGTTCCTCGATTGGATAAAGAGACTGAATCCAAGATTGCCTCGTTGATGAAAGAGTCAATCGACAAGACGCACGAATCAGAGCGCCTACTGAATCAAGCCAAGCGCCTCGTGGAAGAACTGATTGGGAAGGCCATTGCCGCATGAAATTCGCCGAGGCATCACATGTTAATGGTAGAACGGATATTTCGCTAATGGGGACAGAATCGAGCCTTGTCCAAGAGTGACGTTCAGCGGATCGTCGACCATTTGGCCCCTACCATTCGAGTAAGACGCCTCCTACGAGACGACATTGGAGTTGCCGGGCAGGCGTTGCTCGATTTGACGAGTGAACA
>CAZXLU010000123.1:0-4760 GCA_964641875.1 Candidatus Woesearchaeota archaeon
GCACGATATAATGGATAGGAAGATAAAATTCGTTGGCAATGGCTTTGAAAGAATAAAAGAAGACCCACTTCGCATAATTCGTGCCTGCAGAATTGCTGCTACACTCGGATTTCGCATTGAAGATAATACTTCAGAAGCGTTAACCGAAATGAGAAGTTCACTCACTACCCTATCACAGGATAGAATGGTTATGGAAATCAGAAAGGCAAACAACTACCTTTTTAAATTCATACAACATCTTCTAAGGCACCATTTGACCGAATATGTATTCGGATTCGACTTTACTGGAATGTTAATGATAGAGCACGATAATCGTGGAAATCATTACGGTGAATCAATATGGAAGCATACACTGGATGCACTTGAAAGGGCAGATAAAAATGAATGGTTTAATTTTCCACTGCGAATGGCAATCCTTTATCACGATGCAGGAAAAATTCTAACCAAATCCGAAGTGAATGGAAAAATACAGTTTCTCAACCATGAGACTGTGTCAGCCAATATCTTTACTAACTCGTTGGGAAGCTTTACAGGACTTGAGACCAAAGTAAAGAAACAGATAGAATTTCTCATACAAAATCATATGATGTTCCCACTGTTAGAATCAAAGAGGAAAATCATTCGCACCGGGATTGATTGGAAAATTCAGAATGTTCCATTTGAATGGATTGAAAATCTCTCACGTCTTGCCTACTGTGATAGAGGCATAGAATTTAATGGATTACTCGAAAAACTGCGGGAAGTATACTTTAATGTTCCAAGACCCGATGGGACGACCTTTCTGAAATATTCGGTGAACATTCGGAAAGACTTAATCCGGCAGGCTTGGATTGAGAACGCCCACCAGAGCTTAAGATGGTAGATATGTCAAGAAATAATTTTCAAGAAGCCGCAAAATTATTTATAAATTTAACTTATCACTCTGATTCTACTATTGGAAAATATTATCTTTTAAAACATCGATATAGAGAAAGAAAAAAAGAAGAAGAAATACAAACCACCAGACAAAGGCGTATTAATAGATTAAATAATTTATATCTTTATATTCGTTATAAATTGGAGAATTATTATGACTAACTACAGGACTGATCCTTCTCACTATCTTACTTTATTACACAGACAAACTATATTGGAAGAAACATTAAATGATTTACATTTCATTCTGCCATTTACTTTATTAATTTATATCTTCTTTGTTTACTTACAGTACATAACATCCGATAACTTACTCCTTATTGTTGGGCTGATTCCTATAATGTTAGTTTATATTTTATTGGGAATTATGAGTAGAAAATTAAAGATATCCAGCAAAGAATTGGAAGAATATCGTTCCGTATACTATGCTAAATCTATTACAGTAGAAGTAGTTGATAGGGATAAAAACTAATTTTTAAATATATTCATATACTATTTAGTTTATGGATGATACACACAGAGAAAGAATTTTAGGAATGATAGAAGAAGTTGAAAGTGATACATTGGACGCAATAAATAACGAAATACGTTCACTTGAAATAATTAAGGATGATATACAAAATCAATTCAGAATTCTCTTACGGAATGTGGAAAAAGTTATAGCCACAGATGAATAATTTCGTGGATAATTAACTTAATATATACTAACGAGATATAGTATTGGAGGAATTAAATGACAGAAATAGTTTGTCCGGACTGCCATTATGCTATCCCAAATTGCACGTCCTGCGGAGTTCCAACATGCGACAATTGTGATAAGCCCCTCTCCAATGTCGACCCTAAACAGATAGTTTGCAGAGTGGATTTTCACTACTGCAGTGAAGAATGTTTGGCTAAATTGGAAGCAGAATAATTTTTTTTTTTTTTTTGTTAAACTAAATTATTAAATACATTTTACTGTTAAGTTAGATAATGGAAATACTCGGAAGACTAATTCGGCAGGATATTTTAAAGAATAAAGATGGGACATCCCAATTCCTTGAAAAGCCACTTTATACATTCATGGTTGAAGATGAGCAGGAAGAATTCTGTTGCCCTGTAATGCAGAGTCATCTGGCATTTATGAGATTTACTCCGAATGAAAACATAGAGCTTGCTACTTCGATAACAAGCGCATATATCTGCCTGGATGAGAGAGGACAACCGCCAAATCATATTGTATTCGTACATAAATTCAAATACTGTCCCAACTGTGCAGAGCCATTTCATTTAAAGATCATTAAATATACAAAATACGTGGAAATAAGAAAGATAGAGACTACATATCAATTTGTGGAGGTGGATGATGATATCAAAGTCGAACCATGAAATACTCTTCCGAACAATTGTTGGCTCACACATGTGGAATATGAATCATGAGCAATCCGATACGGATATCTTCGAATGTTATATTCTTCCAACAAGAGAAATTTTAAAAGGACGTCTTCCTGTGAGTCATGTTACACACAATGAAGAAAATAAACTGGATACACAGCGCCAGGAAATTTCAAAGGTCACTTCTGAAATCATAAAGGGAAATTTTAACTATCTTGGATATATCTTTAGTCCAATAGTTTTAGAAGGAGATAAATTTCTTAAAGAATATCGTAAACTGGCGAGTGAAGTAATTTCCAAAGAAATTTATCATTCTATAAGGGGAATGGCTATACACAATTACAAGAGATATCAAACTGCGCTGGTAGATAATCTGGATACGAAAAGATGGAGTAAAATTATACGTGTACTGGAATTCGGGATTCATTTAATAAATACAGGGGAAATAGAATTTAAACCTGTAAATAAAGGGAATAAGGATATTTTCAATGCGGCAATGATGGGATTGGATTATATAAAAGATCACGGTTCACTGCGGAACAGACCTTCTGAAACGGATATAGAAAACCTATGGAACTTCGTAATTGAAGAAAGAATAAAGAGGTTATAACTCATACAATAATTTAAATATTTCTACTGGAATTATGGTAAGGAGAAATATATGCGAGTAATTAAAGAAGAAGGTGCCTTGCCAATTAAAATGTGGCTTGACTATCTGGAAGATGGAGTAGAAGAACAGGCAAGAAATCTTTCCAAATTGCCTTTTGCCTTTCATCACATAGCCATAATGGCAGATAGTCATCAGGGCTTTGGAATGCCCATTGGCGGAGTGTTAGCTACTAAAGATTATGTTGTACCCAACGCAGTCGGTGGCGACATAGGTTGCGGAATGAATTCTGTTAAAACGAATATCCGGGCAGAAGATATGAAATACCCGGTTGTTAAAACTGTTATAGAAATTCTCCGTAAGAAAGTACCAACCGGGGCAAACTCACATGAGCAATTAACATCCGATCAAAAGAGACAATTTGAAGATATTATCTATAAGATCAATAATGGAAAATTCCTGGAAAACTCAATTGTCGAAAAAGAAAGTCAATTATCAATGCGACAAATGGGAACGTTGGGAGGAGGAAATCATTTCATTGAAATACAAAAAGGAAGTGATGGATTTGTATATCTTATGCTTCATTCGGGCTCAAGACATCTGGGTCAGGTAGTTAATAATCACTATAATAACCTGGCAAAGAAATTGAATAAAAAGATGTTTAGCTCCATACCCGAGCAGTGGGATTTGGCATATCTTCCGGCAATGCCTAATATGGGTGTTGATATAACCGATGGAGTTAGATATATTCAGGAAATGAATTATGCTGTAGATTACGCACTTGCCAACAGAAAAATAATGATGCAGGAATTCCAAAATTCTGTACAGGAAGTTTTTCCAGACGTTGAGTTTGGTAAAATGATTAATATTGCCCACAACTTTGCCAGTTTGGAAAAACATTATGGTGAGTTGGTATTTATTCACAGAAAGGGTGCAACACAGGCTTATGAAGGACAACTTGGAATCATTCCTGGTTCACAGGGTACATCCAGTTATATAGTAAGAGGAAAGGGTAATCCTGATAGTTTTCAGTCTTGTTCGCACGGTGCTGGAAGAGTTCTAAGTAGAAATAAGGCAAAAGAAAAACTCAAGCTATCTGAGCAGCAGAAGATCATGGAAGGCATCGTCCACGATATAAACTCTACAAAAGCACTCGATGAAGCACCCGGCGCATATAAAAATATTGAGCAGGTTATGGCTAATCAAACTGACCTGGTAGATATAGTTGTACAACTAAAACCATTGGGGGTCTTAAAAGGATGATTCTGAAATGTGATAGGTGCGGGAGGATAGTGAGAATAATCGGGACTCTTGTAGCTACCTATTCTCTTTCTGAGACCAGACGTTTTATGATCACCCAAGATAGTGTTTGCTCATGTGGGGAGGAAGCAATGGAAGAGGAGGAGAGAGAAAATGAAAACGATTTCTAAACCTGCTGCCAATGGAAGTTGCTCAATATGCGGACAAAGGGGATATCTAATATACATTAGAGATGGTAAACCTATTTATTCACATGTTAAATCCCGAGACGCAGAAAAACCATATTCGCATAAATTCAAATTAACAAGGAGGAATGGAAGAAATGTCTAATGGAAACCAAAAAATGAAATACCCTAAACATGAAATAGAAGAAACAAAAGAATCAAAAACACTAACTATTATTGCATTAATTTATGGTATAATGATTGGAATATTTATTGGACATTATATTAATTTTTATGGTATAATGACAACCTTTTTTGTACAGTATGGATTGTATGTGATATTTGTACTACTGGGTGCATTTTATAGTGTAATAGCATACCTGGCTATAAAACTTCGGATTAGGCACAAGAGGAGGATAGAAAGAAATTGAAATCTGAAT
>CAZXLU010000124.1:0-4756 GCA_964641875.1 Candidatus Woesearchaeota archaeon
CACGCTGTCGGGCCTGGGGATGCAGTACTACATGGCCACGGGCAATGCGCCGACGATCAACGATCTGGTCTCGGCCGGATATCTGCCTAACACATCAGCTGTGTGCTCTTCGTGCAACGGAGGGCAAGGGGCCTATGTGACGCCGGCAGGAACAAACGTGACTCTGGGATCTCCAACCGCCCCGGGTGCCATGATCGGAGTCAACGTCCGAGTTCCACAGTCACAATCTCCGGTAGCAACGATGTATAAGAATGCCCTTTCAGGGTCAAGCATGACGGCTGGAACGGGCGGAACATATCAAATCTCATGGAACAATCCGATTTCAGGATCTCTATCGGGAAAATATGTTCAACTGAATCCACCCGGCGGGGCATCTCAGACGGTGTATGGGCCGCTCAGCACAAACGGTAACACACTTTCGACGGGTCAGATCTATTCCGGAAATATCAGTTCCGGCTCGATAAACACGAATGGACAACCAATCTATTCGGGAAGCATTTACGTTGGAACAACATATTTTGGAGAACAGCCCATTGGAGCTTCACTCCCATACTACCCAATGTATGGCCAAACGTCGTCTTCGATTGTAATCGGATCCCACCTTTGTATCGGGGTTACAACAACGACGTGTGGTTGTACGTCAGTAGATACCACGGCAAGTATGGGGGCATATCCTTGCTGAGTATATTAAAAGCCTTGAATATTCCCAACCAAACAATGGTGAATGAAAGGAAAAGGATTATGAGACTTGGCCTTTTTATGCTTTTTAGTTTAGTCAGTATAGTCAACTGTTTTTCGGGGGAAGTACTCGCCGCTTCAAAAACCCTACCTTGGACCGCCACTGTTGTTGCGACGTTGCCTCCGCAACCTGAAACTAAAGTGGGTATGTACTCGTCATTAAAAACTAGAATAGATCGCCTGAAAAGGGCTATTGAAGAAGAACGCGCTTATGGAGGAAAGACTAAAAATATTGTCATACAAAACCTAGAAAGTGTTAAGCGAGCAATTGAAGAAAAAAATACGATAAACTTCCCAATGACGGCGCCGGAAGCTTTTTCTTCTGAGTTGGTAAAGCATGGTTCGGTAAAATTAATTTTCGGGATTTCCGGGACAAACACTGCGGTGTATGGGGAAACGATCGGAAATATCATTAGGGCCTTGGAGTATCTAAATCAGCACCATGTACCACACCATGTGGAACTCGTTGTATACGGAGCTATGGTTAATATGTTTGATACAAGAATTACTGGTCCTGCGGGGAAATTTATTCAAGATTGGGAGGAGCCCTTAAAGCGTTTTGTAAAAAATAAGGAGTTAACTGTTAGTTTATGTCGAAACGCCATGACGATTAATGGCATGGTCCGGCACGACATTCCCTCCTGGGTCAGGATTACTCCTATGGCGAGCCTCGAAATATACACCCGAGTTAAGGAGGGATATGTTTATATGACGAACCAATGAATTTTTTATAGAGATATTTATACCGGCCATAAATTGTTATTAACATAAAGCACCGGCACAAGCTCCTGGACCCACAACAGTAAAATAACCACTAAGAGTTTGGCAGAAAGACCCCCCTCCGTAGTTTTTATATATGGTCCGGGTCAAAGTTCCAACAGGAACCCAACCATTACAGTATGTTTGAACTAAACCGCCAATACCTTGGTAGGTTATAATACCGCCTTGTAAGTTAATTGGTTGTTAATATAAAATAAATGCGGTGGTCCCGTAACTAGTATTCCAATAATTCCCGGCGTCACAATAAAACCCCCAATGGTCTATTACATTTCCTCCACCAACGCCAGCATAAATGTCACAGGTACTCCGTCCCGCCGCACTTATTAGCGATCCAGCAGGGTACCAAGCCCACGAAGCAGAGAAGCAGCTAAACGCGGAACAGGCTACTGGCTGAGCCCATATTTGGCGGGAGCTTGTCGCACAACCCGCATTTCCACATGTGGTATAGACCTGAAACTGTTGTTCTCCTGAGACGTTGGTAATTGGTTGTTTCTTTGTCGTCAATATAAATAAGCGTTGGACGCATTTTGTCCTACTTGACCAAAAGGTGTATTCCACCATACTCTTGAGTATGTTCTATAAATGTCGCTTCCTACAGGCCACCACGCCCAAGGTCCGCACCCTGACATACTCGAACAAGGTTGTGCCCAAACGGCCATATTCGAAGAGGCGCTGTAAATGAAGACGCCCCAGCAGTACTGGTCATTACAGGGAGTGGAGACCACATAATTGAATATCGCTCTCCCTGGCCCGTATATTGGTTGTTAGTAGAGAGACGGCACCGCACCCAGTTCAGTGTTCCAATAGGCGCTGTACCCGCCACAAAATTCATGCCCACCCATGCCGCTCCCTATCGGATACCACCCCCAGGGTCCAGACCAATACCCCGGACCACTACAACCAGGGGCAGTGGACACCCATACCGGCTGTGCCCAAACAACCCGGGTGTCGGGGGTACATATAAAATTTGTATAACCGCTACCGAAGGTCCATATCCTCTGCGTTGGAATCGGACAGCTAGCCAAGTTTAAATGCGACGGACCCGTAACTAGTATTCCAATGATTCCAGCCGTCACAATAAAACCCCCACATGTCTAGTGGTTCAACATCTATAGTTCCAGCATAAATGTAACAGCCCCCACGGGACCCCCCAGATATTACCGATCCAGCAGGGTACCAAT
Organism: Candidatus Woesearchaeota archaeon; assembly: GCA_964641875.1. GTDB lineage: Archaea > Nanobdellota > Nanobdellia > Parvarchaeales > Parvarchaeaceae > Parvarchaeum. The sequence goes on from CAZXLU010000124.1 coordinate 2,700, forward strand.
CCCACGAAGCAGAGAAGCAGCTAATCGGGGAACAGATTACTGGCTGAGCCCATATTTGGTGGGAGCTTGCCGCACAACCCAAATTTCCACACGTGGTATAGGGCTGAAACCGTTGTCCCCCGGCCACATTGGTTATTGGTTGTTTATTCTAAACGAGGGCTCGCCGAGCTCCCATAACTAGTATTCCAATAAGGGTTAGACCCTTTTGGACACGAGCAATAATAGCGATATAAACCAGTGGAAAAACCGGTCAGGCCCCAACCGACACCCCATTCACTCCCCGGCTTCGGAACCTTTTCAACGGTTAAGCGAAAAGCCAGGACTGGCCGAAATCCAAGGACCGGCAGACGATCAAGATCGCGGCCAGACGTTCGCCTAAGTTTTCCGCCTGAAAAAGTTTCAAGGAAAGTATCAGGTAGATTTTTCGGGCGGAGCCTGGCGAGCGGGTTCCGATTTCTTCCTCTCCCGTTCCTTTCGGAAGATTTCCGGATCGGAGATCTCATAGATAATCCGGGCCGAGATCTCCGGACTCAATCCCGTCTCAAGAAACTGCCCATTGTCCACTTCGTTCTGTATCCATCGCTTGATTGCGGCCCAGGCCTCGTCCGTATTAGGATCACAGTCAAGCTTCATTGCAAGGAGACGGAACAGTGCCCAATGGATGGATACGGTCGTGCGTTTCCCGTGTTTCCGGATGTGAATTCGCCGATGATATTTCAGATCGCTGCTCGAATGTCCGCTCAATTTTCCCCTCCAGTTTCCGGAGAATCTGGTCTTGTCGGGCTATGCGTAAAGTTTTACGCCAATGAGCCGACAAGTCAAGGATGAGTTCTTTATTTCTTGTCATTCCTCCTTCCAGGTATCCGATAAATATCCGGATAGATTTTGAGAGTCCGTCGCCCCAAGTATGTCCCCTCGCCCAGAAGAAGGAGGAAAGGTCCGTCACTCTCCGGGAATGCTACGAGAGCTACGTGTCGCTCCGGACCCTGCGGCCGTCGACGAGGTCCGGATACGACAGGGTTGTCCTGAAATACTGCGAGGACTGGCTCGATCGGGATTTCCCGTCGATCACGGACGACGAGATCATCGAGAAATACATCTCTCTTCGGGACAATTCCGGCCCGGGACAAGCGGCGCTTGCCATGAGGGTCGTCAAGGCCATCAACTCCTACGCCCACGCCAAATTTCATATCCCCGAGAGAAACATCGGGAAAATCCTCCGTGTCGCCGGCATCGTGTCGTCTCCGGTCCGGAAGACCAGGTTTCTGCAAAAAGCGGATCTTCCGAAATGGTACAAAGCGGTCGCGTCAATGAACGGATCGGTGCAGGAACGGACGGCCCGCGACATTTTTCTGGTCGGACTTTTTACCGGGCTCAGGAGGTCGGAGATCTTTACGATGAAATGGGCAGACATGGATCTCCGGAACCGGACGTTGACGGTCCGGAACACGAAGAACCACCGGGACCACAGTTTGCCGATTCCCGAGGTCCTGGTGAAGCTGTTCCGGGAGAGGAAGACGGATACAGGAAATTCGGAGTTTGTCTTTCCGGGAAAATCCGGAATGGCGGCCGTCCGGGATATCGACGACTCAAGGCTCAAGATCGTCAAGAATTCCGGGGTGAATTTTTCCCTGCACGATCTCCGGAGGACCTTTGCGACCGTGGCCACGGAGGTCGGGATCCCTCCTTATCTCCTGAAGAAGTTGCTGAACCACCGATCGGGGGATGTGACGGAGGGGTATGTGATCTCGACATCGGAGATTCTGAGGGGGCCCATGAAGAAGATTGCGGCCCGGATGATGGATTTGTGCAGGGTGAGCGATCGCCCGGATACAGAAACGGAAGGGGTGGACTAGAACGGAGGGCGTTTTTACGATTTCTTAAAGCTTTTTGTAGTCTATCGACAATGGCCCGGATAGAGCCAGCGTTTTCTTGTCTCGAAGATTGATAAGGGGAGATGGCAGGAAGGAATCCCCTTCGTTCACGGAGGGGAGGACGTCAAATCGAGTCTTACGGGGCAATACTCCTGTCCGAAACCCAGGACGCCAAAGGGCGTT
>CAZXLU010000125.1:0-4710 GCA_964641875.1 Candidatus Woesearchaeota archaeon
TCAGGGTCTGGAGCGCCCAGGCGTAGACCCGAATATGGGGAGGGTCGGTGGACCAGGCGAGAACCCGACCATCGGAGGCAGAGACGACGGGGAGGGGAGGAGACGGAAAAGGTGATTCCAGATTTACTCTCGGAGGGGTTGCTAATGCTAATTCTGCTAAAGTTGCTAATCCAGAACCATTTTTAGCTTCATCATTAGCAGGATTAGCAACTTTAGCATTAGCACAGTCTTCCTGATTGTTCTTAACCCGATCAAAAAGACTCATCTTTTATTCTCCACTTTCATTAGGACCGGATTGACCTCAATGAGGGTCTTTTTCCCGTCCTTTGTCTGACGGAGCCGGCCGAGTTCGATTAGTTCAATCAGAGTTGCATCAAGGATTTCTTTCTTTCGCAGAGGGGCGGGCCCATGCGTTAGAATCTCCGATTTCGGAATCCGTGGTCTTTTCTGGTCAAGAAGCCATCGGTCCAATTTCCCGGCCAGAAGATCCTCGGGATTTGCCTGAATTTCTTCGAAGAATCTTTTTGCCTCGTTCATGTGCCAGACCACAATCCGGGAGGCCCGGTCAATGCTGTCCGCAGGAATCTCATTTTGACCATCGTACAGAATAAACAAGGCAGCCAACCGCACGATGTTGTCGGCGGCTTTCGAGGCGACATCTCTGGCCTCGGCCATTTCCTTCCCCGGGGCCAGGGATGTCTCGATCTCGTTGTAGATGTTGATCCAAGCCCCACGCCCTTCCGGGCTTAAATACAATGTTGGGAGAACCAATTCGTCATCGCCGTCCGAAAAGGGGGTCTTCTCTAATAATTCGATCAGGCGATTCTGATACCGTGTCAGATACGGCCATGTGGGGGGGGCCGGTTTGTAAAGCCTGGTCCCCTGCGTGGATTCTGGGCAAGCGATGAGGAACCTGGCCGAAAAGCCGCTTCCCCGGGCCAACCCTCTCGATGCCTCGAAAAATGCCTGAATTGTTTCCCGTTGCGTGGCCAATCCCATAGATAGCCGAACTCCCCGGACGGTGTAGCTCTCGCTTGTCCGTCGGTCAATCCGGAGGGAAATACCATCCCACAACTGATTAAGCAGAGACAGATTCCGGACGATGGACTCTTTTCCATTCGCATGGCTTCCAAAAACGATTCCGGCTTCCGACGAAATGACCGCTCCGCTCGGCCATCGATGGGCCAGACTCCAGGACAGAGCTTCGGGAGTCGCGTCCCCGTTTATAACTTGTGGGTATCTCGGACTCTCCGGCTCCTGTTGCTGGAGATGCGCCAGTTTGGCTTTTAATGCCCCCGTATCCTTCCCTGTTTTCGAATGCTCCTTAATCTGCCCCAAAATTCCTGTTCGTTCGGCTTCCCACGCATCATGATCCGCTTTAAACTCCTTAATCGAGGGTTCTGCTTCGATTTCTTTTATTTTTTCCCAATCCCTCAGGCCCTCGAAAAAAAATCCATCCACTGTTGTCTTTCGTTCGCCGGATTCGGAGATCGCCAGAAGGTAGAGCGATACCGGACCAGTAAGTCGTTCGTCACGGCGGACATCCGCAAGACCCTGCCCTGCAAGCGAAAGAGCCGATAGAGCCGAACAGGCCGCCAGAGATTGTGGACACTGCACAAAGTCGAGGACTTCGGAGACGGCCGCTCGTATTTCGTCAGGCAATGCCTTAATCGGATAAGGGAGCGGATCGCTCGGCTTTGTAAGGGGTTCCGGCTCCGGCCACTCATTGCCAGGCCTCGAGGGGTTTTCGAGAATGCCAAGCGCAATGTCATTAAAATCAACGCCCATCGATGACCCTTCCCGCATAGGCCACAAGGCCATCAATCGCTCGGGCCGCCTCTTCGGAGTATGTCTCGCCTGCCGGGTCTGCATCTGCCGCAAGGACAATCTCGGCCACCGGGAAGGATCGCCGGACCACCTGGGCCACAGGGGGGAGATTCGAGGCCGAAAACGCCACGAAACAAGCATCCCCGGTCAATTCATGGACCGTTGCCGCCGTTGCGACACCTTCCGCAATGTAGATCCGGCCTTCGCAAGGCTCCCCGATGACCGTGAAAAGGGATTTTGTCCGGCCTCCCTTTAAGAACCTTTTTGTCCCGTCAGGATGGATGAATTGGACGTTCAAGAGGTTGCCGGACTTGTCCTGCATGGGAATAACTAGTGATGTTCCGATTTGTCGTGCGTGGTGGGGCTTGATCTTTTTTCGGACAAGATAGGGGTGGATCGAACCCGCCGGTGTGGAGGTCTGCCACAGACGGACCGCCTTCTTCTGAGCCTCGATCTGTTCCGGTGTGAGGCCGGTCTCTTCTCTTCGCGGGGTGGCCCTGAAGCGTTCCCCGCTCAGCCCCAGAGCCTGCCAGATCTCATTAAAGTTGCATCCGGCAAAGCAATGGGCCAGAAGCCGCCCTTCCTCGGTGATCCGAATGGAAAGGGAAGCGTTCCGGTCCTCATGGACCGGACAACATGCCATCCATTTGGACCCGGATCGCCGGACGCCGGACAGTTGCAAGAGAAGATCCACTATGTTATTTTGCTTTTGACGCATTGCAAGATCCTTTCTGGCCCCTCTCCAAAGGGGCCTTTTATTTTCCTGACCCGGATTCGATAATCCGTCTTGCCTCGCCTTCGATGAACCCGCTCAGGTAACTCCATTCATCGAATTCTGCCAGGAGCAGTTCGTTATGCGATTTTGATCTCCCTCCGCAATGACCATCCTGATATCCAGCCTGGAAGCTTTTTTCATCAAGTTGGAGTCTCATTTGTCCGGCTTCTGCTGGACCCTGGCCAAAGTCTGGCGCTTGCTTGGCCTCCCCATTCTTTTCGAGGCGGGAGGAGGAGAGGGGGGAGGGGTCAGAGAACGGAAATGGGCGTCCAACTGCTCCCTTGTCCACACTAGACGTTTGGTCCCGAGGCGGAGGGGCTCGGGGAGGAAGCCGGTTTGCCGCCACAGGTGCATCCGGATGGCGGAGTCGGATATTCCCATCATCTGGGCAACATCCTGCACCGTGTAGAGGATTTTTTCTTTTTGTGAGGACGGATTCATTTTTCGGATCTCCTTACACTTAGATTTTATGGTAAAATATTATCTCGTGGGGTATCTCGATCTTAATTGATATCATAGGATACCTCGTGAGATATTGTCAATGCTTTAATAGGAAAAGAGAGTGGTCCTATCAATGGATGTTAAAATTGTTAATTTGGTTAGAGAGTTAAGGGGATTGTCGATTCGGGAGTTGGCTCGAAGGACAGGGAGCGTGCAGCCTCGGAACCTTGCTTCTCATTTTGCAGGTCAATCGGGAAAAGTTTCTCAGGAAAAATTATCTAGCGTTTGTAAAGTACTTGATCTTTCAGAAAATGGACTTCTTCCTGGCATTCACCGTTGGTCGATCCCGTCCGCAATGACAAGCGATGTGGAAAAGGCTGAATACCTTGTTCGGGAATTTTGCCCAGGGGGTGTTAAGGTCTACCCCCTCCGCTCGGCGAACATTGTTCAAGCCATTGTTCCCGCCTCTCTTGGCAATTTTCTTCCGTGGATTCTCTGGGTTCTTGTCCCGCTCGCCTCTCCACTAATCCGGATTGTTCTTGCAATCAAGCCCTCTGCCAAACATTTGAATTTTCTGGGCAGTAGCCGGTCCCTCTGTCTCAAGTATTTCGGAGGAACACTTCCGGACGGATCCAGTCCGGACGAGATTCCTGCCTCCGCCTGGATTTCCCTTCCTCCGGAGGTCTTTGATCGAATTGGGAGGGATGAGGCCCTTACCGTTCCCGATCTGGACGTAATCATAGGCATCTCCGGAAGTTCGGACTGGACGTGGGAGAGGCTCAATGCGGTTCTCGAATCAAAGGGGATCACTCCGGAGGAGGCGGCCAGAAAATACGGGATCTTGTGATGTCGAGTCCATTTGACATTCGCGTTTTCTGTAGCTACAGTTAAAAACGTGAAGATCACCTACGACCCCGTCAAACGTCTGAATACACTGAAAGATCGGGAGCTGGATTTTGAAGAGGTGATACTGGTGTTTGCCGGTCGGCATTTCACCAGACGGGACGACCGGGTCGATTATGGGGAAGATCGGTTCATTACGATCGGGCGATTGCGGCGGGCGCATGGTGGTTCTTGTATGGACCCCGAGGGGAGAGACCACCCATATCATCTCAATGAGGAAGGCCAATGAAAGAGAAGAAAAGAGATTCCAAAATCACCTGGACTGATCCGGACGAGGCTCCGGAACTGACGGACGAATGGTTCGAAGGGGCAGATCTCAGGGAGGGGGCTCGGCTCATCCGCCGGGGACGGCCTCTTTCAGAAAAGAAGAAGGTATTGCTTTCCGTCCGTTACAGCCGGGAAGTGGTGGAATACTTCCGCGCTTCTGGAGAAGGGTGGCAGACCCGCATGGATTCCATCCTGAAAGAATGGATCGAGCAGCACCGGTAAAATAGGGGCGGAAGAACATCACGGAAGATCGGGTTTCATGTAATCGAATTGGGGAAGATCGCTTTATTACGATTACGATTGGGCGAGTGTGGGAGCGCATGGTGGTCTTGGTATGGGCCATGAGAGGAGATACATCTTGTGAAGTCTATTGACTCCCCCGGCCAAGATGAGTAGGATTAAATACTATCGTTTGAACTGGAGGTGCATCATGCGTACAACACAACAACTCAGCATCACACTACCCAACGAAATGGCTGACGTGGTGAAGGCCAAGG
>CAZXLU010000126.1:0-4638 GCA_964641875.1 Candidatus Woesearchaeota archaeon
GAATGGAGTTCTTTTATAATATGCTATATAAACATCTTTCATTTTAATCACTATTGTACTCCCTAATTGAAAGTAATATTCTCTTATTGGATTTTAATTTTTTTATTCCATTTTCATACATTTCATGCTCACCTCCTCTGAATTAATATACTCTATTGAAGAATGCAGCCTCCTACTATTATAGAAATCTGTGTGACTGTTTATTGTATCTTTGGCTTCTTCAAATGTGTTAAATTCAAATCTCTTGATTACTTCCTTTTCAAAGATTGAATTGGAGGAGCTTACTCTGTTCCGCTTAATTTCTAATGGTTATAACTGGAAATATATAAAAATTTTTCAATATTTTACGAAGGTACTATATTCTGAATTATTGGAATGCCAATGCAGTAACAGGTTAATCAGTTCAGGTCTTTGATTTATCTGGTAGTTCAGTAAAAGTAATAATGGTATACACAAGCGCGGCATACCCGTACCTCTGCCTTATTATTCCTCATCAATGCCTGCTCCTTCTGAGATATTACATCTTACAGATGAGGCTATGTTCTACCGCCCTGCCAATGATGTCAAATTCAACGTCCTATGATGTACTCAGGGTCATAGAAGTATTCTTCACATCCATTGAGACCTAGAGATCGATTGCATGAGATTTTTCGTGCTCCAAGCATTGGATACTCTGTGCCCACGCAGAGATTCTAAAAGACCTGATTTTTCTCCAAAGTAAAATAATAAGGTTGAATATTATTTTACCTCCAATATTATAGAAAGAACCAAAATCTTTATAAGGGAAATATGTATATTTTTTTATATGAAAGGTACTATGATGGACTTTCAGCTTAATATAACTCATATTTTCCATAGAATGAGGACCATCTACGGAACCAGCGAAATTATTGCAAGAGGCAACAGTGGCATTGAGAGATTCACATATCAACAATTCACAGATCTTATATTAAGGACGGCCGGATATCTAAGAAGCATTGGGATAAGACCTGGCGACGTTGTAGCATCACTCTCATGGAACACACGCCACCATCTTCAACTTTATTTTGCAGTGCCACTTATTGGAGCAGTCCTAAACACTGTCAACATAAAGTACAGTGAGGAGACCATCAGGTGGATGATCAAACAGAATGGAGCCAAGGTACTCTTCTATGAAGATCTACCTTCTGTTTTCCCAGAAGGTGACGATATCATAGAGATTAGCATGGATAGGGATTTAGACAGAAAAATTGAGGCTATGGGCACCAGTGTTCAGATAGAGGATCCGGAAGAGGAGGAGGCAGCTATCGTATGCTACACGTCAGGAACAACGGGTGATCCGAAAGGTGTTGTATACACGCATCGGAGCATAGTAATTCACTCCTTGTCTCTTCTTGGAAGCGATGTACTTGCCCTTTCTAGGAGTGATAATATACTTGTTGTAGTCCCCATGTACCATATTTCTGGGTGGGATGTCCCCTTTGCAGCAGGACTTACAGGAGCTAATCTTGTGTTGCCTGGAACCCATCCCTCACCTGAGGACCTTCTGGATATAATTCGGGCTGCAAGGGTTAACAAAGCTGTTGCTGCACCAACAGTTTGGACCAGCCTACTTGAGCGTTTAGAATCTGGTGGAGAATCATTTGGACCATTGAAGTATGCGGGAATCGGTGGCGCTGAACCCTCGGATTACATTATTAGAAAACTCGCTGAGTATGGAATTGAGGCATGGCATCTCTGGGGAATGACAGAAACCGAATCTATAGCCAGCATAAGTAAGCCGGGAATAAACGATATCCATCATCAAGGCATAGCTGTTCCAGGCTTCGAACTGATGGTGATTAATGGAGACAAGCGACCGGTCAAGTGGGATGGTAGGTCAACAGGAGAGCTTATTGTTCGTGGAGCTTTTGCTACAGGTACGTATTACCTGCGCGATAAAGAATCGACCGATCGTATTATAGAGATTGATGGAAAGGACTGGCTTAGAACTGGAGACATAGTCAGGATCTTTCCAAATGGGTCATTCAAGATAGTCGATCGTGATAAGGATTTGATAAAAAGTGGAGGAGAGTGGATCTCATCGATAGATCTCGAAAATGCGATAATGGAGCATCCAGAGGTTCTTGAGGCAGCTGTTATAGGGCGTAGGGATCTCAAGTGGGGCGAGAGACCGGTTGCGGTTATAGTACCTAGAGAAAGGTTCAGAAACAACATACAAAAGGAATCCATAATTAATTATTTACGCTCCCTCAATAGGTTCCCGCGATGGTGGCTTCCTTCTGATATTTATTTCACCTCTGAGATTCCTAAGACAGGAACAGGAAAGTTCGACAAAAAAGCCCTGAGACAACTATATGCTTCATTATTGGATTCCACTTAATTTCATTAAATCACACGCATATCGAGAGGAGGAAAACACAAGGATAAATGATGAATCATTTTCTCGACACGAGATAAACACTCGCAGATATCAGGGATAGACCTACATAGATGTTAGCCGTTATTTGTTCCCTTATCAGAACCGCACTGAGAAGTACTGCTGTGATAGGTACTAGAAAAAGATAAGGTGATACCCGAGTAACCCCGTATTCTCCGACAAGATAGTAATAAAAATAAAATGCAATAGCAGTAGATATCCCACCGAGAATGAGTTCTATGAACAGTGGTACTGGTTGAAGAACAACCAGAAAATTCGATATATGACCACTATAAAATGCCCAGACAAGAATAAATGGAATGGCCAAAACCAATTGGTAGAAGTTAACTGCAGGTGCATCCCCAGAAGTAAACTCTCGCCTGAAAATAACCGATGCTCCAGCCCAGCTGATAGAGGCTATGAAGAGATAAAGAAGCCCTAGATCCAGTATTATACGGATCTGAAAAAAGAAGGTCACAAAGAGCCCTAAAAAACCTACGATCGATCCAATTATTTTAAATAAGTTTATTTTCTCTGAAAGAAAGGCTTTAGACAGAAATAAAGAAAATATTGGCATTGTATAGACAACCATGACTGATATGGATGCGGGTTCAGTCTTTTCAGCGACGAAAACTAATCCGCCCAGGAATATATAGTTAAAAAATGTGAGTACTGTTACTATGATCGCCTTCCTGCGTCCAAACTTTAGATTTAATTTTGTGCCTTGGATTGCAAGGATCAAGTACCCAAATATAGCCGCGAAAACCATCCTATAAAAGAATAGATATACAGGGGTTGTGTAATGCAAACCAATTTTTATGAGTGGATAAAGTAATGCAAAACCTATTATCAGGATTAGAAACATTAAAATATCTTGAAAACGCATAATAGAGTTTAATAATTAATATATATAAAAACTTAGTTATCATATAATATCGTACCAGTTTCTAGTATTTATACCTAATTGCCAGTAATGTAATAAAAATAACATTAATTTACATAATATTTATATACAATAATAAATTATAATTTTATGGATAATAATCTTTCTTTTGAACAAAAAAGGGAACAGCTTATAGCCAGAGCAGACAGAACACCGACATGGGGTTTTAGCTATCTAGTGTTTGTAGGTTTGGGCTTCAGTTTTTTTATAACACTATACGACGTGGTGAATATTGGCTTTGCCCTACCTTACATCAGTTTCGTTACAACATCATCTGAGGCGTCATTAGCTGCGGCACTTGGATTGTTAGGGTATGCGGCAGGAGCGCCAACCATCAGTATCCTTGCAGACAGGATAGGCCGGAAACCAGTACTTCTATTGACCGCAACACTAACTGCGGTAGGAAGTTTTGGAGATGCTGCTGCAGTCAACATTCCCATGCTTTATGGTTTCAGGTTTCTCACCGGTATGGGGATAGGTGCGGACCTTGTACTTGTCATGGTGTATCTTACCGAGATGTCCCCTCTGGCCAAGAGACGTAGATATGTTAACTTGGCGTTTATTGCTGGATGGGCTGGTATCGGCTTTGGGCCATTTTTTTCTGCTCAGATAGTTCTAGCTGCACCAGTTACGGGATGGAGATACCTCTTTATCATAGGCGGAACCATAGCTGTAGCCGTAATCGCAATAAGAGCGATCATGCCAGAGACAGTGAGATATCTTGCAAACAAGGGGAAATTTGACGAAGCTGAGAAGTTGGTTGAGCACATGGAGAAAGTCTCGTCCGAACGGGCAAAGCAACGGCTGGTGGAGCCAAGTTTACTCAATTATCCCAAATCTGATCAGAGCGTCTTCAAGACCCTTTTCTCCAAGAAGTATAGGAAACGCCTCAGCATTCTCTTCTCGTTCATGTTTTTCCAGTATTTCGTTGATTACATGTTCCTTGCACTAGCACCCTCATGGGTTAAGATTACTCTTGGGGTAACGGGGCATACATACAATCTGATGATTGAACTACTAGGGATTGCAGGTATAGGTGCCTTCGCAGGTTCGATACTTATAAGACCACTCCTCGAAAGATATGACATACGAAAACTTGCAACATATGGAGTCGTGGGCTACACCATAGGGACTACTCTAATGGCTGTTGGTGGGGTGAAAGGTAATATCCCCGCCTTCTTTATTGGAGCTACAATAGCTGAACTTCTTGGTGTTGGGTTCTACAACGCGTATTACCTCTTAAACTCAGATAATTTCCCAACGATGGCAAGAGCAACCGGTTATGGTATGTCAGATG
>CAZXLU010000127.1:0-4634 GCA_964641875.1 Candidatus Woesearchaeota archaeon
GGCTGGGGGCTATCCAGTGCATCTTCTCCCAGTCGAGGTTGGCATACTTGTCCATCACGTCGCTGTTCATTGTGAGAAATCACCTTCCGTGCTTCCCCAGTAGTCCCCTGTTGATCCGGAGTACCGGTTGAGCATCTGCTTGAACGTGTCAGAATTTCTCTTCTTCGAAGGATCCATGATGCCTTCTTTCTCCACGTATCCCAGCATTTCATCCAGGAGCCTCACCAGGGCCGGAACCTCGTATGCAGTGTGGGCTTCATTGAAGGCCCGCTGTGCTACATCAAGGAACCGTGGGCTTGCAGGGACCTTGATTCCCGCCATTTCATCCGTGATTATGAATCCGGACTGGCCTAGCACCAGGGATGGGCGATACACTGCAGCGAATGCAGTGATCCGTTTGCCCCTTTCCCTGAAACCCTCCGCTATGCCTTTATGATTTTCTGTTTTCTGGCCTGCTATCCTTCCATTAAGGCGTGCGATGGCAGTGAGGGCCCTTATTTTCATTTCGTCAGGCTTCTTGGCAGTTCCCACTGCATTCACCAGGGCCCATATCTCTGTATCATTTTCCGATTCAAGCTCTTCCGGGTTACTGTTGCTCACTGTATTCCTCCTCCCTGGGCTCCCTGGAGACAAACCTCTTTCCTTTCCTCATATACCGCTGGTCAACCTTGAAATTCTCCCTGTATGATCCCAGGAGCTCCACTATGTCATTGTATGCTGTGTTGGCTGCATCCCTGTCTGCGATAATATCCTTGATTCCCTCCATGATCTTTTCTTTCGCATGAATCTCGATCGTGTAGCGGAAAGTATTGTTGGGGATCCTGAACCAGAGTATTGGAGAAGTATCTTTATCAAAGTTCTCCAGGCGGTCCAGGGCTTTTTGGATCGAAGGGGGCAGCATATGGTATGAGACCTCCTCAAAATCGGCTGCCACATGGACGGTCATGCCGCCCTTGTGCCAGAAATATCTTGGTATGATGGCAATGCCGTTCCTCTTTCCGCCTTCGGAATAGACTTTCCATGCCCTGAATCCTTCCAGGTACCATATATCGTTGGTAACAGTCCTGCCGCTCATTGGAGCACTGGCAGATGCAGACGGGTCAGTGGACCAAAGCGAGGCCTTGAAGTTCCTCCCGGCAAGGACGGGGGAACGCCCCTTGAACATGTATATGGATGATTCAGCGGCCAGCCCTGCAAGGACCATGAAGCCCCCTGCCACAAGCTGCCATGGCATATGGGAAGGCACAGGCTCCGGGTCGAAGATGCCGAACATCACGAATGCGAAACCGAGGATCACAGAAAGCAGGAACATTTTCTGCGCTCCGGACGATTTCCCTGAGTAACCTTTCTTTGTGGGCAGTTTTCCTTTCAGTTTAAGCCATGCCATGAGCCTCACCTCCTTCCTTTGCTCCATCAGGGTTGTTCCCTGTAGTATCCAGGGTTATCTGCAGCAGTTCCTTCTTTGTGGACCTGACCACATCCAGGAAGTCCTGCGGATCCCAGTTGTTTGCATGCATCACGGCGAGGGCCAGGTTGCTCCCGTATTCGGAAATCTTTTCCCATACTCCGGGATACCTGTCCCGGATCTCCGCCAGGATCTTCGGTTCAACATCAAGAAAGACTTTTGATATTTCCTCTGCAGCTGATGCCTCTGCATCCATCTCTGATTCGGGATACTTTCCCACGGGCCCTTTTTTCTGCCTGGAAGTTGATTTCTTCCCGAGATCGAAAGCCAGCAGGCAGGCAACCGCAACAACTGCTGCAGCTGCAGCAACCTGCTCATATTTCAGGACAGCTGCACCTCCTGAAGTGGGAGCCTGAAAGACCTGGCTGAACACATAGCTGTTTGTGGCCTTGTCCAGGAGCAGGACGCTGTATGCAGAAGTCACGTATGCAAAGAGATTTGTGGATCCGGTGAAATTCTGCTTGACAAGGACCTGCCCGTTTGCGACTATTTCCCCCTGCATGGGCACAGTTGCGTATGACACGTTGACAGGGGTAACCTGGACCGTCACCTGGTTCTGGCCCGTATTGTATGCAATAACACTGAAGGGGCCTGATACAGTTGCCGCTGAAACTATGCCTGTCCCCAGGAGGATGAACAGCACCGCAATGATTGCCCCGGCTCCCGCTACCGTGATCCTGATCTTTTTCTCGAGCTTCCTCGGAATCTTCTTGTTCTTTGCCACCGCTTCTTTCATTTTCTGAATAACCTCACATACGGGCCTGATGCCTTTCTTCGAAATTTGAGTTTTTTAAGCTTGTACATCGTTGCAGATTCCAACAAGATAGCTGCACTGACCAACACAATTGTGATTACTTCGGCAGACATAGTTCCAAACATGATTATTGGCAATGTAGAAATAAACGCCCACGCCATGCCCAAGTAAAAAATGTTCCAAATCCCTTTTTCAGTTCTAAGGTTAAATCTGTTATTCATTTCTTCCACTTTTTCCTGTATGTTTCCCACTTTGCCTTCAATCCCTCACCTTCTCCGTTCATCAACTTTCTCACTTACTTCCTTCAGGGCCAGCCTGAATATCCTGTCTGAGACAAAATCCCGCCTGAGCACAGGAAAGGCCCTGAAAACTTCCTGCAGTGCGAGATAGTCCGTCTTGTCGCATGTGAACCCTATGAATCTTCCCCGTTCCCTCTTCTCCCCCGGTTCCACCTCGAGGACCAGGGAGCCTTCCCGTATCCTGGGAAGAACCCACTCAAGCACAGAGCTGAGGACAAGCCCGCGAGCTTCATGGTCTCCCCTGGCGTAACCTTTCCTGCGGATCAGGATCTCAAGGTCGGTGCTGGCCGAGCGGGAAAGCCAGAGGGAAGCCCCGTAATCGAAAAGGTGCCAGACCTTGCCCTTGCGGACAAGGAGTTCTCCGTGCTCGTCCTCCCTATAGATTTCTATACCACCACCTCCCTTTCTTCGTAAGGCCATAATATTTGTACACGCCGTCGCTCCATACAGTGACAAGGCCAAGGGCGGCAAGGCTTCGTGCGACGGAATAACGGGGTTCCAGGCCTTCCACCCCTCCCTTGACATTCGATGAGTCGGACCCGATCTTCCTGGCAAGCTCGTACTGGTACATGTCCCCGCTCATCAGGCCTCGCAGGATGTCCCTCCTCAGCTTTGATTTCGAAAGCGTGCGGCGTATAATGGCATCATCCAGCCTTGTTTCCAGGACTTCAACCATGGATCACAGGCCTCCCGTGTTCAGGTATATGAGATACCCGATCAGCCAGGCCAGGGCGAGCATCATCCAGAAGCCCAGGAGGGCGGCGAAGTTCTTGGCCTCCTTTGCGGACCTCTTTCCTGCCTTGCCCTTTATCCTCTTGGCGATGTCATCATTCCTCAGGATTATGGCCAGGAAGATGAGCAGGACCACAAGAATGCTGAAGTACGGAGTGAGAAAGGGCAGCTGCTTGACCAGCGGGATGAAGAGCAGGTTGGTCTGCTGCACCGGGGCCTGAAGTGAATAATATGCCAGGAAGTTCACGGCTTCGCCCGCAGTGAGTTTCTGGTTTGATACCAGGATCTGGCCATTGGTCCAGGACACATCATTGGCCGGGACCAGCTGGCCATTGATCTCAACCGTCGCATTGGTGACCAGGCCTGACCCGTGCAAATCGAGGATGAAGTTGTATGTCCCTGCGGTCCCGTTGTTCACATAGAGGGCCGATGCTGAGAACTCATATTGCCCTGCTCCCTGGACGCCTGCACCCAGGTTCACGGTGATGGTCGAGCCCACGGTGACATTTGACTGCGTGTCAAAGGTGATCTGGTATTTCCCATAATTGCCGTTATTGAGGGTAAACTGTACCCCTGCCGAAGAATCGAGGTAATTCTGGCCTTCTATGAGGTTGTTTGTGGTGAGGAGATCCTGGACGTTCACGCTGTGCAGATTAACATTCAGGGAAGGAGGGAAGCCTATAAGCTGGGACTGCTGCACAAAAGACACATTTATGACTTTTCCCTTCAGGGTTGCAGTATTAACCTGTCCCCAGTATCCGTTGGCTCCCGGAACTATCGCCGTATATGTGTATTTTCCCTGGCCATTGCCATTCCAGTTGAACCCTATGACGCCGCTCCACTGTGCCCCCAGGGAAATCTGCTTTCCCACAGTGAGGTTTGTGAAGGTTACCTTCATGATGTCCCCTGCACCCATGGCTGTGGTGTTCAGGGAAATCTGCTGGAATGCACCCGACAGTCCGGTGTAGTTGCTGTATGATACCAGCTCGGGGGCCCCGGTTGTGGACCAGAAGGAGACATTTATCCCGTAATCCTTGGAAGGCGTGTTGTTTGCCTGGAAATAAAGGATTGCCGGAGGGGTAAGGTCGACAGGGCTGTATGCCGAAAAATTCATGGGATTTGCGAACCAGAGTGTATTGGATGAGCCCGAATAATTCTCGAATGAATCCACATAGGCATTCTGGAACGGGTCTGTAATGGACTGCATTTTCAGGACGTATGCTGCCTCCTGCGGACCCAGGTATCCAAGGCCATGCGCCGTCAGGTCGTTTGACAGAAGGTGCATCAGTATGAAAAAGGCCTGCTGCTTCTGGATTATGTCCCCGGATTCATAGAGATTCTGGATCACGGTGGCATTCACGGATCCAACCGATGACCTGATGAT
>CAZXLU010000128.1:0-4547 GCA_964641875.1 Candidatus Woesearchaeota archaeon
TAGGAAATGTGCATCGAACCGATTCCAATATCCTGGGAACCGGCTTTCAGGAAGCAGTGGAAAGGGAAAAAACTACAAACCACCCCCAGATCGTGCTGACTGAATCGGCAGAGCAAGAACTCAAAAAATTGAAGAATGAAGATTCTTGGTATTGGAATAGTTCTTTTTTTTCAAAAGATGAAGCGGAACAGACCATTCTGAATTCAATCCATCCTTTTCAGAGTTATTTCCCGGATAAAGATGGGGACCCTGGCGACTATTTCAGAAAATACCGGGAAACGATCCTAAAAAATCTTTCCAACGATGATCTGGATACGAAGGCAAGACAAAAATGGCTTTGGTTTGCAGGTTTGTTCAACTCAAATAATAAAATATTCTCTTCTTTGACTAGCCAGAAACATCCTCCAACCATAGATACTGATGAAACCTTGCCGACCATCGTCTTGAATTACTTGAATCTTCCCGATCCAAATGGGTTGGATGAGGAATGAAAGAAAAAAATGACATGAAGATAGATGAACCTCAGTCAGAAGATGAATGGATGATCCATGCTCTCAATATCCATGGAACATTCTTTGAGGGTTGGTGTGAATACACTCTCTCCCAATCAAAACATTGGAAATTGGTGGATACAAAATATCCCGTTGAATTTCCTCCGACAACAGGTTCCAAAAAAGCGGGACAAAGCGAGTTGGATGTCAGGGGGAACCTCAAAATACATGATACCGTTGTTGAATCTTTAATCGAATGCAAAAAAAATAATCCGGAATTTTCTAACTGGATCTTTTTTAAGAAACGAGAGCAATCTGCTCCATTTTTTAGGTACCTTTATAGTGAAAAAGATTCTTATATCAACCGCCTTCAGCATCATTTGACAGTTAAAAAAATGGATTCAATCCAACTTCCAATAACCGATGACGCACGAGAAGTGCGAGGGGATTACCAAGGAAATAAAAAAGGAGACAAAACCAAAACGGCAACCAACTCTATATGGGATGCCGCTTATCAGGTGACATTAGCCATGCAAGCTATCATTCTTGAAGAAGTACGTAATTTTTTGAACCGTCCTTTAGGGGATATGAAAAAACTTTTTATTCCAACCATTCTCACAACGGCTAATTTAATGCTTGCAACTTATGACAGGCAAATTGTGAATCCCCTGAATGGAGAAATATCATGGGACAAAGTGGAATTTAAATCCCGCGATTATTTAATCTATGAATACTCGATACCGACACATCTTCAGTATAATCCGTATGTTTTAAGCCAAATTGGGGGAATCATCCGCCCTTCTTTCAACGATTCCATCCGACAGTCGGAACAAATAGTTCGTTCGCCAATCTTTATTGTCCAATCTGGAAAATTTCAGGAATTTCTTGAAAGCATCTATGAGTCGGTTAAGTTCTCCCTTTGATAAAGAAAATGAGAACCAAGCGTTGAATTATAAGGGTACTTCTCACGGGGGACATGGAGGAAATTATGAACGATCGATTGGAATCGCCACCACATACCACAGACGGCAACAACTGTGCGTTTTGTTGGAAAACTTACACGGGCGTGATTGATACTTGTATCAACGGCCACTATGGGCATATGCACGTGGTCCGGGTGGTGAGAAAACGGGAAGAGGAAACGCTTCACCAGGAATGCGATCTCTGTAACCCTGATTTGATTATTCAAGTCTGACATTCATCGAAGCCAGCTAGGCTTCCCGCACTTTAATAGTTTGGGAGCGTTGCAGAAGAAATGACAAAAAAAGACTCCGAACTCATCGGGAAAGGTGGAACATTTACCTCTCCTCTTCGGTATCCGGGTGGGAAAGGGCGTCTCGGTCCATGGCTGGCCAATCTAATCCAATACAATCGCATTAGCGGTGGTTGGTATGTCGAGCCTTATGCCGGTGGAGCTGGCGCAGCAATTTTTTTGCTTACATACGGGTATGTCGATCATATCGTAATCAATGACCTAGACCCTGTCGTCTATGCCTTTTGGTGGGCCATTCTCAACGATACGGCCGCCTTCCTGGATCTTGTCAAAAAAACTCCAGTGACAGTTGAAACCTGGACACGGCAAAAAGCCGTGCATGCTTCCCCAAGCGATTATTCGTTAACCGAGGTCGGTTTCGCCACTTTTTTCCTCAACAGGACCAATCGTTCGGGGATACTAACCGGAGGCATGATTGGCGGAAAGAAACAAGACGGGCACTATACATTGGACGCACGATTTAACAAGGCCGATCTTTCTGATCGGATTCGCAGGGTATCTGCCTTCAGAAAGAATATCTCCCTATATCAACAAGATGCCATCGATCTGATTGCTGGGTTATGTATGGAGTTACCGGAACGCAGTCTTATCTACCTGGATCCACCCTACTTTGACAAAGGCAGAGAACTCTACCGGAATCATTATAAACCAGAAGATCACTCCGTGATCGCTTCGGCAATAAATCGGATAAGAACTCCTTGGCTTGTGACTTACGACAACTGTCAGGAAATTCGAGCCATATACCAAAGCTATCAGTATGTCGAATTTTCGTTGCAGTATTCCACCGCTAAGAAAAGACCTGTGGGGAGTGAATTGATGTTTTACGGAAATCTGATCTTAGAAAAAGAACCACGTTTGACAAGAAGGGCAGAAGCAATTTGATTATAAAATATTTTTTTTGTTGACTCGCTTGATGATCTTTATAAGATTATTGATAAACTGATCTGTTTCACTATTATTTTCTGCAAGCCACAATTTAATGAGATTAAGGCCCTCTATGTGTGATTCGCATTTTTTAAACCAATCTTTTGCCTGGATTCGGTCATTAATATTGACGTTCATATCCAATAGGTTTGCACGAATGTAATCTGTTGATAAATTAAATTTGTCCAAGAATTTCCATGAAACGGGGTGATCGCTTTTCTTTTCCAAAAGAGATTTGCAAAAAGAATAAAGAATGCTTTCAGGCGATTGTTTGATGGATGAATTGGGATCGGATGGTAGTTTGAGGATGTTTTTCTGTTTTCCAGTTCGGCCGAGGGAACTGTCGGCGTCAAGCACAATTACCACCGACTTGAAATAGTCATCTTTCTTATATAGGCCTTTCAATTCGTCGCAACCGGTCCTGAAAGAAATGATCTTGATAGAAACACCTGTTTCCTGAGTAATTCGATTTTTTGTTTTCCGATCAAATATTTTCCCGAGAAAAAATTGAGCTTCATCATCTTCCGTGTAGATTTTAACAATGGGCTTTTTCTTGATATTTTTGGGTGGCAAGGTCAAGTACATGTCATGTTTAATATTGTCTATTGTGAAGTCCTTTCGATATTGTGGATTTTGAGTGTCTTGAATATAAATAACAATATCAGTTCGATCTTCTTGATGGTCAGGAATGCTTTTTCGGTCATCAAAAATTTTTTCCAACAATGGCAAGGAATGAGTCGTGACAATAATTTGTAATGAAAGCTTCCTAGCCTCAGACTTGAGATAATCAATCAAATCTCGTTGTGCTCTGGGGTGAAGCCCGACATCGACTTCGTCAATAATCAAGATTCCCCCAGGATAGGCTTCGCCCATCTCACGCTTTATTTTTTTGAAAGAAACCAAAGCGGTAACAATTGAACTTAAAGTGTCTTGTCCTAAGGACACAGCCTTTGAATCATAAGCGTATTGAGGATGTTTGGATGTTTTTCGAGTATATTTGATCGATTGATCGGTGATCGCATGGTTGTTATCGATGCCAGTATAGATGAGCTTATTGATAAATTCGCTAATGTACTTGGCGTCTTCCTCAACAATTTTTGTGTCTTGGTTACTGATCACATAGGCCGGATCACTTTCGCCAATTGGAATTGTTCGGGATATACCCAAGTAAATTGTTGGAACAGGTACTTTCCCGTCAGCTGGTACGGTAACTTCACCTTGGGTGAAAATTCCTTTTGGTTCATTGCGCGGAACAATTCGCATCCTCAATCTCTTAGTATCTTCACCACTTTTTGTAATATTGCATTTTTTTGTTACAGTGGCATTTCCAATGGTGTATTTTATTTCCACATAAGGTTTTTTGAGAGGATCTTCGACGAAATCGTGCTGAGGAGAAAGAGAAAAGATTTCTTGAAAATTTGCTTGGTATGTTTTGTTGAAATAACTGATATAAGTCTTTTCTGAAAAACCTGACCCATTGGCCAATAGACCAAGGATAGTGGATTTCCCGACTCCGTTATGTCCTGCAATCACTGTGAGTCGTGTTGCGATCGGTAATTCCATATCTTTAAGTTTCCGGAATGGAATCGCTCCAAATTTAATAGATGAAAGTTTAATGGATCGCATCTAAGGCAAATGATTTCCTATTGTCTAATAGAACGAGGATTCTCCGATTAATTCCCTAGTTGACATGTTCATCTGTCAGCTATTTCCATATTTAAATTTCGCAGGTGACTATACCATATAGAGATTCAAGTTTCCATGATCGATTTGTTTCTACCAGATTACGTTCTTACCCTATCTTTCCTCCCCCGCAATCATGGCCAGGAGTGCCTCCCTGTGCTGCTTCGACACCATCC
>CAZXLU010000129.1:0-4515 GCA_964641875.1 Candidatus Woesearchaeota archaeon
TTTAAAGGTGCTTAAGAATGAGTAATATGCCCCAAAAAAGTAATCTGAAATTCTATGATAGGGAGATACTGAGGTTACTTCTTAAGAACAGTGGCTTAATGACAGCTAACCAGATTGCAGAGGCCTTGCATATGAGCTGGAATACTGCACGGAAACATTTAAGTAAGTTGGAAGAGCTAGGATTAGTAGAAACCTTTACAGATGGAGAAAGGTATGTATGGAAAGCCTGGAAAGAAAAGAAGAAGCTGGTGAAGATATGAATGAATTTGTAGATAAGTATATAAAATTATATTTTAATAAAAGTATTACAAAATGCGTGGCTAACGCTATACAAACAAGCCGATTTTCGGGCAATCTTATTGAAGTAATTTGCTATCACTTAGCTATAGCTTTAAGTTTTGTATCGTGATACAATGAATAAAATAATACTTAATGCAATAGATCTATTTGCAGGGGCGGGAGGATTAAGCCTAGGAATATCACAAGCAGGATTCAATATAATCTATGCAAATGAGATGAACAAAAATGCTTCTGATACGTATAGGTATAATTTCGTGGAAAAAATGAAGCACGGAACATTTATAGATACAAGAGATATATCTAGGGTAGAAGTAAGTGAGATAAGAAGGATGACAAAAGGTAAGCATATACATCTCATAGCAGGTGGTCCACCATGCCAAGGTTTCTCACTTGCAGGAAATATAGGTAGAAAATGCAGTATTGATAAAAGAAATGAACTATTCTTAGAATTTGTAAGAATAGTCGACTCTCTACAGCCTGAATTCTTTTTGATGGAGAATGTAGCGTCAATAGCAAGGCATAGGAATGGTAAAACAGTAAGTGAGATAAAAAGCAATTTTGAAAGAATTGGATATAAAACAAATTATAGTATATTAGATGCCGTTAATTACGGTGTTCCTCAATACAGGAAAAGAATATTTTTCATAGGTAATAGGATAGGCTCTCAAAACCCTTTCCCTAAAGCTACACACGATCAGATAAAAAAGAAATTCCTAAATGTGCAAGAAGTGATAGGGGATTTACCTGAATTGGGTAATGGAGAAAAAAATTGTAAGATACCTAACCACGAAGCTATGTTACACACAGAAGGTATGTTAAATAAGATGCGATACGTTAAAGACGGTGGCAATAGATTCCAAATACCAAATAAATTTAGACCAAAGAAAGGGGACGCAAGGAAATATATAAGATATAAAAGTAATGCCCCATCAGTATGTATAACAGGAGATATGAGAAAGGTTTTTCATTACTCACAGAATAGGGCGCTTACTGTAAGAGAACTAGCTAGGATACAAACGTTCCCAGATGATTTTCAGTTCTTGGGTAACAGAATATCGCAACAATTACAGGTAGGAAATGCCGTCCCTCCAAATCTTGCTAGAGCTGTGGCAAAGGAAATATGGAATAAGCTCTCAGTCTGTGGTGATAATTATGGATGTAGAATTGCGATACAAAAAGTTTCCACCAATAAATTTTATAGGAAATAAAGAAGGTCTCGCAGGGTGGATATATAAAAATGCCCCGGAGGGTATTGATACACTTCTTGACCTCTTTTGTGGCGGATGTTCCATAAGTTATTTCTTCAAAGCAAAAGGGAAACGTATAATATCTAACGATGCTATGGCAAGCAGTTTTGCTTTGGCAAAGGCACTTATAGAGAATCCCAGCGAGAGAATATCAAAATCTGAAATAGATATGCTATTATCACAGAATAATAAAAATAGTAATTATTTTGAAAATAAATATTCTAATATTAAATTCTTCAAAGAAGAATGTATCTTTCTCGATAACATAAGGTCAAATATAGAACTTCTTAAAAACGAATATAAGCAAAATTTAGTTTTTGCGTCTATGAGAAGAGCGATGATAAGGAAGATGCCATATAGCAGATTTAATATACCGTGGGCTCTCATAAAAAAACTGAGAGACGAAGAATTGAGTTATAAGAGGTGGGGTAGGAGGAGGTCTTATCATAATCTGCCTTTCGAAGTTCATCTTCTCGAAAGCATCAAGATGTATAATGAGGCAGTCTTTACTAATCGCAGAGATAATATTGCAATGAATGTTGATGCCATATCTGCTTTGATTAAAGTCAAAGATGCAGATGCAGTATATTTTGACCCTCCCTATGCTGGAAAGATGAATGATTACTATGGATTTTATGGGTTTATAGATGAATTTATAACATTAAAAGAACCACAAAAATTCGCAAATGATTTTACACGCAAGACTACCATACTAAAGTTATTTGATAAAATGTTTGCTTCTGCTTCACATATCCCAGTATGGCTGATAAGTTACAATAGCAGATCATTCCCAAAGAAAGATGTAATTCTATCAATGCTTGGTAAATATGGCAAGGTTGAAACAGTTGAAATGGAGCATCAATATAAGTTAACCAATAGTGTAAATAAGAAGAGCGATAAGGAGTATCTTTTCATAGTAAAAACATAGTTGACAAGTTGGTGTTTGACAATTTCGACATTCTCGATAAAGCCTGAGCATATAGAGGACATTATAAATACGGAAATCAGACATACATTTATCAAGACAGATATCAACTCCTTAGAACATAAAGCATATCTAAAGTTATTTAAATATAAACAATCTACTTATTTTATGCCAAGAAGAACAAGTAAAAATGCCGATTTATGGAACTTCCCAGGTGGCATAAGTGATTGGCTTGGAACAGGTCATAGAATTTTACAACAGATTAGGATCTTTGATGGTAAATTATATGATACTACCACACAGATAGCATTTATGCAAGCGTTAAGGAATGAAAATATAACCACAGCTATGCCTAATGCCATACAGGGTAGAAAGATACTAAACTCGTTTGCTAAAGTGGGCTTGATAGACACCATAAGTAACATACACATAACACGAAAGGGAATAGATTTTCTCAATGCAAATACTGAGCAAGATAAGAGATTTTTTCTAAGAAAAGCCTGCGAAAGTATAGAATTTTGGAATCCTGTGGAAACTTCAATGTCTCATAGCTTTAATGTAAGACCATATCCTGTTGTTTTGTACCTTATGACTAGACTCGGATACCTTTCCAATAAAGAGATAGAGAAACACGTTTTAAGAATAAAGTATAATGGCCAAATAGAACCCATTATACAAAATATAAAGAATGATAGAGCTTCTTCTGCCACTTATGTTTCATCTATTGACGAAAGAAATAGGGCAAGTTGGATGATGAGCTTATTTGGCAATACGGATTTAGTGAGGCATTTGTCTGGCAAAATTTATCTTGATAATAAAAATGTTGATAAAATTATAAGTATAGTAAAACCTCTCGTTCCTGATGTTGAGAGTATATTAGAAAAGGAAGTAGACCGAGAAATAAACAGTGAGATAGGGAGTCCATATCTATCCAATATGGATACTAGATTGGGAGAACTTCTTGCAAGAAAGTCAAATCCTACACATATTAGCTCAAGAGTCGTTCGTAGGACAAACTTATACAAAAGAGAAATAGAATTAGCTAATCTAATAAAAAAGCTCTATGACTTCAGATGCCAAATATGTGGTGTACAATTGAAGAAAGCAGGTTGGAGAAGTAATATGCTAAGGAAATTGGAATGGGATTACCTTTATGCAGAGACAGCACATATAAAGGAGATTTCTAATTTCCCACAATACGATGTAAAAGAGAATATGCTCTGTTTATGCCCCAACTGTCATAAAAACCTTGACAATAAAGTGTATAAGTTATCTAAATTGGCAGGAGTTTTCATATGCACAGATTCTATTACAAAAGCGACATATACTATTACGGTAAAAGCCCAGCACGGATTAAAATTATTTACCTGAGCTGGTTTTAATTAACTTTTCAATAGGTTCGAAGTCAATAAGTGGGACTTTATAATATGGTGCACCTTTATTCTTTTCAACAGGATACGTCTTTACCTTAGCAAGCTTCATAAAGCCATAGATTTCGACATTACAAGGAATGGCATCATCGTTATATTTTGTTCCAATAAGCAACATGTCATCAGATTTTGTGTCAATTGGTTGCTTCTTTGGCATAACATAATTATAACGATTCTTTGTTGCAGAGGCAACTTCAATCGGATACTCACTTGTTAAGATGTCATACGGGTCAGGTTTGCCAGAAGTATCGATGCCTTTGGCAGCTTTTATTATACTAATACCATTATTTTTTAACCAGTCATTGACGACAAATTCACATACTAATCCTCTCCATGCCTCTACTCCCTCATACCTATACCTACCTTCTGGTATTTTTTTGAACTGCTCTATTTGTTCCTTGGCTTTTTCTTCGTATCCTTTTGGAATTTGTAGCACTATCATAAAAAAACCCTTATTATGCTTATAATCCAGCTTTGCTATATTAATTATTTTAAAAAACTTTTAGACAGTATGACCTTAATAGGGGAAAATTAAAAAGGTTTCGGTTTAATGGACTTTTGATTTAGCCCCACTTTATAAACATATTTAAGACTTTATCAACAAATTTAGACT